>CBDTVD010000142.1:0-5327 GCA_965363965.1 uncultured bacterium | reverse complement strand
TGGACAGTGCTCCGCCGCCTATAAATTCCATCTTTCAAATGCAGCCTATGGCCACCCGCCGCATCAGCCATTGGGTTTGATTGAAGTATTGGAGTTTAAAAGGGGGAAATGGGAAATTATAGAGTGATTTTCAGGCCATTTAAACCAGAGGTTTCGGCATCCTCATCATCGCAGTCATCCTCCACTTCCACCAGTTCGGTGCTCATTGCGAGCCACTGCAGGGCTATAAGGGTTTTTGCATCATGGATTTCATTTTTCTCCAGCATTTCAAACCAATAGTCAACAGGCTGCTCCGTTACCTGGATATACTCCTGCTCATCTTCCATTCCGCCGCCTTTGCTCACTCGGTCGGCATCAGTAACTGCGGCATAGTACAGGTACATCTGCTCTGTGGTGTAGCCAGGTGAAGTAAAAAATCTGGCTACTGGCATCATAGCCATTGGCCGGTAACCCGTTTCTTCATCTGCTTCTCGCCGGGCGGCTTCCTCTGGTTTTTCGCCGGCGTCCATCACACCCGCAGGAATTTCAAGCAGATAAATATCCTGCCTTTTATAAAGCGGCAGGCGCGGCTGCCTGGTCAGCACCAGCGTGTCATGGTCAGTGTTGTGGATGATCACCGCGACGGCATCCTTACGCTCGACAGCCCAGCGGCTGATTTTCCCCTCGGGGTGCTGATGGTCAGCAATTCGGATGATGCGGTATGCAGGGGTTTTAATGATTCGGCGGACACTCAGCCCGTGCGGATTGTTTGGCATATGGTTTTGAAAAAAGAATGTTGTCCCCGTTGCGGTATTCCAGCGGGCCGATATTCCTGTGCAAAGTTCAGGCAGAAGGAATACATTTGCAGGGCCAGCAGAATATTCTGCACCCATTTTCCGTTTCAACCTGAACCGTGAGCGAAACCCACACCGCATACCCAACTCTCCAGCACCGCCGGCCGAATTTTTTAGCTCCCCTGTTCATTGCCCTCGCCGTGGTGCTGGCAGCGTGGATTTTGGGCAATGCCTGGATAAGAACCCACACCGATAACGAAATAATCAGCGTTACTGGCCTCTCGGAGCAGAATTTTGAGAGTGACCTGATTGTCTGGGAAGGCAGCTTCCGCCAAAAGAGCATGAACATGCAGGCTGCCTATGACCAATTGAAAAGTGACGCCAACCAATTGAAACAATATCTCACGGCCAAAGGGGTCCCTGAATCCAACATTATATTCTCAGCAATTGACATTCAAAGGGAATATGATTACACCTATGGCGGCGAATATGGGGGTGTGCGCACTCAAACTTTCAGCGGATACAGCCTGCACCAGACTGTAACTGTCGAGAGCAAGGAGGTTGATAAAATTGAAACCATAAGCAGAGAGGTTTCAGAACTCATCAAAAAAGGAGTTGAACTTTACAGCAGCCCGCCGCAGTATTTTTATACTGGCCTGAAGGATCTGAAACTGAAACTGATTGAATCGGCCACAGCAGATGCACGCGCCCGCGCCGAGAACATTGCCGAAAATGCCAAAGGGCATTTGGGTGATTTGCGCTATGGCAGCATGGGCGTCTTTCAAATCACCGCCCAAAACAGCAATGAGGAATACACTTATGGCGGAGCATTCAACACGGCCAGCAAAAACAAGAAGGCCAGCATCACTGTCCGCCTGACTTTCTCTACCAGGTAAGGCTGCAGTAAACTGCCGAGGGCAGCGAGACTCCGGGCAGGCTCAATGCCGTCCTCAGCCCCTCCACCTGCCCAGGTTTTTTGCTGGTGCTGATGTTTCTGTACCTTTGATATCCATTTGAATCCTATCTGCCATGCCTGAGGACATTCAAGATGCCGTGCGTGGCATATTCACCAGCTATCTGGAAGACAAAAAGCAGCGAAAGACTCCTGAACGTTTCGCCATTTTAGAGGAAATCTACTCCCGCCACGATCATTTTGATGTCGAGCGGCTTTTTGTGCAGATGAAGGATAAAAACTACCGCGTCAGCCGAGCTACTGTTTACAATACGCTCGATCTGCTGGAAGATGCGGGTTTGGTGGTGAAACATCAATTCGGGCAGAACGTCGCTCTCTATGAGCGCAGCTATGGCTATCGGCAGCATGACCACCTGATTTGCAACCGATGCAACCGAGTGTTTGAGTTCTGCGACCCCAGGCTGCAAATGATCAGGAGCATGATGGGCAACCTGCTGCATTTTGATGTGGTGAAACACAGCCTGAATCTTTATGGCGAGCCGCAGGCCAGCCCTGAAGGAAACTGCATGAGCTGCGGCCGAATGGTGGGGGCTGAATTACTGAATTAATTTCGCCTAAGGCAAATAAATTAAAAGATTGAAACTGATGCGCATTCTTCTGGCCCTCTGCCTGTTTATCAGCCTTTTCACAACCAGCTGCAAACCCGAGAAAATTGAACCCAATGAGCAAACCAGCTACTTGAGGGACACTGGCTATTTTCCGCTCGGCGCCGGCTATTGGTGGGAATATCAGGTGATGCAGATAGCCTACAAAGACGATATCCTGAAACCCTTCGGCGACACCGCCAGGCTGTATCTCAGGGTAGTAATTGACTCTGCATTCACCGATGGTGAAGGCGAAACAGCCTGGCTCCAGCGCAGGTATCGCCGCGCCGATTCCACCCAGCCATGGAAATTATTCGCCCTCTGGAGCATGAAGCTGGATGGAAATGAGGCCCAGGTGGTTGAGGAAAATGCTCGGTACATCAAGCTCGATCTTCCCATTGAAACTGGCAAAACATGGCTCGGCAATAAGTATAACAATGTGGACACCCTGAGCCCTATCGGCCCTGAATGGACAAGCCATTATCAGGAAGCCGATGTGCCCTGGTCTTCAGGTGCGATTGACTTGATGCACACAGCACTGGTAAACCATTTGGATTACTTTAACATTTTCGAGCGCAGAAAACGCAGCGAGCGATATGCCCGTGGCGTGGGTCTTGTTTATAAAGAAAACATCGATACCAATTATTATCGCGGCTATACGGCTACAGCAGTCCGCGATACTGGCAAAATTGGCATCTATCAGCAGACCCTCCTCCGATATGGCAAATGAAATTTAAGCACCTGTTTTTTTTCGGCTTAGCACTCCTTCTGTGCGCTCAGGCAAAAAGTCAAGCCCAGAAATACAGTTTTTGGGTAGCCTTCACCGATAAAAATAATTCGCCGTTTTCAGTAGATAGGCCACAGGAATTTCTGGGGCCAAAGGGCATTGAGCGCCGAAAAAATCAGAACATAAATACCACCCTGCAGGACCTGCCTGTCAACCCCGCCTATATCGCCATGCTTAAGGGCACGGGTGCCCGAATTGTGCTCACCAGCCGATGGCTGAATGCTGCCACTGTAATTGCAGATTCTGCTGCACTGCCCTCTTTCAAGGCTTTGGGCTTTGTCAGCAAGGTCGAAAGGCTCAGCGGACCAGTCGCCGATACTTTGATAGAATCAGCGGAAAAAACTGAACCTGAGCCTATGTACGGTAAAAACTACTATGGCAAAAGCTATCAGCAGATTGCCGTGATGCGCGGCGATACCCTCCATAATCTTGGTTTTTCAGGGCGCGGAATGACAATCGCCGTCATTGATGCTGGCTTTTTAAAAGTAGATACGCTGGAAGCTTTCAGGAAATTGAGGGAGGATGGCCGAATTCTCGGCGTCCATGATTTTGTGGATGCAGATGGCCAGGTATATGATGCCGCCAGCCACGGAATGCTGGTGCTGGGCGCCCTGGCTGCCTACGTGCCCAACCAGATTATCGGCACTGCACCTGATGCTGCGTATTACCTGCTGCGGAGTGAAAATGCCGGCAGTGAATACCCCATTGAGGAGGCAGCGTGGGTATCTGCTGCCGAGTATGCCGACAGTGCTGGCGCCTGGCTCATCAATTCTTCACTTGGATACACCACCTATGACGACCCTTCGCTCAGCCACACCTATGCTGAACTCGATGGAAAAACCGCAAAAGCCAGCATTGCCGCAGGAATTGCCGTTACAAAGGGAATCTTAGTCTGCAACAGTGCAGGCAATAGCGGGCGCAGCCCCTGGCGATACATCACCGTGCCAGCAGATGCCATTGACATTCTGACGGTAGGGGCAGTGGATATCAACCGAAACGTTACATCATTCAGCAGCAGGGGCCCCTCACCTGATGGCAGAGTCAAGCCTGACGTATGTGCCGTGGGCTTCGCCGTTGCCACAGCATCGCTGAAAGAAGGCGAGGTGGGGTTCGCCAATGGCACCAGCCTCAGCAGCCCCCTGCTGGCAGGCATGGCCGCCTGCCTTTGGCAAGCCTTCCCTGGCAAAACAAATTATCAGGTGATGGATGCCATCCGCAACAGCAGCCACCTCCGCAGCATGCCCAATGACAGTTTCGGCTATGGAATTCCTGATTTTTCGTTGGCTTATCAAATGCTGAAAAATCCCGATTACGGCAAAAATGAGAAGTCATACATCCGGACCATTTTTCCCAACCCTTTCAGCAATCAGGTGAACGTCGCCATGCACCTCAGTTCCGATCAGAAAATTACGGTCCGCCTGACCGACCTCAAAGGCAGGCAGCTCACTCGACAGGATTTTGAACTGAATGCAGGCTTCACCACCATTACAGTGGATTACCCAAGCAGCCTGATCAATGGCACCTACATCATAACTGTAAATACCAAAGAGGGCAAACTCAGCCGAAGAATCACAAAGGCTGATTAAAATCGCCAGCGGTAACCGAGGCTTTTTATTTCCCTGCCGTACTTCCATCTCAGCAGCCGGCTGTACACGCGAAATTTTGCCTCTTTAGTCAAAGCCTCCCACTGCTGCTGATAGGCAAGGTTTGGGTGGGCTTCACATACAGGAAAATGACATGGCTGGATGTCCAAAAACCCAGCGAGTTTTTCAATCCCTTTGCCCTGCATCAGCTCCTCAAATTTGGCCCACATCACTCTCCCAGCCAGGGGTTTGCTGTCGGCTTTGGCTATGCGATAAGCCAATGCCCAGTGCTTCAGCAATATGCTCAATGGCTGCCGAGTCCATTTCCGCGTGGCAAGACTTGTTGGAATGGGATGCCGCTGGATCACAATAAATTTCGCATCGGGGAACACCCTGGCCAGCAGCGGCATCCTGATCAGGTTCGGGGGCGATTTTTCAGCCATGATGGGTTTTTCTGAATCATAAAAAGGCGCCCAGCTATCTTGGAGGTGCTGCCTCAGTGCTTTCAAATCCATGCCTTGATTGCGGATCATGTCCTCATCATGCCCGAAGGCAAACCGCCCAGGGCCGCCGAGTTCATATCCCTTCCATAACATCGTTTGCAAGTGCTGCCCCTCCTCGCCTGGC
>CBDTVD010000141.1:0-5427 GCA_965363965.1 uncultured bacterium | reverse complement strand
TTCAAGCAAGTTGCATGATCGCAAAAATAATTTAGTAATTCTTCAACAATCCTTAAAAATGGCTTCAGATTAAGCAGTTCTCAAAGGCATACAATTTGGAAAATAATTCGTAATTCCTAATTTTTAATGCTTAATTAACTTTCATGTCTATTCAACCACACCAGCCCATTGGTATATTCGACAGCGGAATCGGCGGGCTGACGGTGGTTTCTGCCCTCACACGGCTTCTGCCCGATGAAACCATCCGCTTTTTCGGCGATACCGCTCACCTTCCTTATGGCGACAAAAGCGCCGAAGCAATCAGGGGCTATACCCAGCGCATAACTCAGCTGCTGCTGGATGAAGGCTGCAAACTGATACTGATTGCATGCAACTCAGCCAGTGCCGCCGCTTATCAGTGGCTTACAAGGGCGCACGGTGGCCGAGTCCACTTTATCAATGTGATTGACCCCGTGGTGGATTACATCGCTGCCAAAAATTATAAGCGGATTGGCATCATCGGCACCAAACGCACCATTGCCAGCCGTGCTCATGTCGGCCGATTGAAGCGGCGAAGCCCAGAACTCTTGGTCAGCACGCTGGCCACTCCCCTGCTCGCCCCGATGATCGAGGAAGGGTTCTATAACAACAACATCAGCCAGACCATCATTGATAGTTATCTCAGTCAGCGCAGCATGGCAGGTATCCAGGCACTGGTGCTGGCCTGCACCCACTATCCGCTGATAGAGGAACAAGTCTCGAACTTCTACAAGGGCAAAGTGGATATCATCTCTGCCACTGATGTCGTCGCCGAGTCTGTCCGCGATGTGCTGGCCCAAAACCGCTTGCTGGCTCTGCCAAAGCCAGACGGCCCCGAGCATCACTTTTACGTTTCAGATTACACCCC
Source organism: uncultured bacterium (assembly GCA_965363965.1). GTDB lineage: Bacteria > Bacteroidota > Bacteroidia > CAILMK01 > CAILMK01 > CBDTVD01. The sequence continues at coordinate 4,541 of CBDTVD010000141.1, read as the reverse complement.
AAGCTTCAGCCGAACCACGCAGCAGTTTTTCGGCAAGCGCATCAAACTCCAGCATCGGGACATCTGGAAATCAGAGTCCTGACCCCCTTTTCAGAAAGTAAGTACCTATTTCACTTCCTGCTTATCCGCCCAATCCTGGCTGGCTTGGGCAACTTTTGCATCATCCGTATCGGGGAAGGCTGTGGCAATCCACCACTGGTTTCCGGCAGGGTCCCAGAATCCTCCGCTTCGCTCACCGTATTCCATGTCTTTGGGGGCATGCACTTCCTTGGCACCTGCGGCCATCGCTTTGGCGTATGTAGCATCTGTGTCAGGCACAAAAGCATAAATCATAGCCGGCATAGGCTTCCATTCATCCGATGCCTCAGCAATGGATACCCGAGAGTCCCCTATCTGCAGTTCGCTGTGGCCGAGTGTGCCGTCAGGTTTGTCGGCCCTGAATATCACCTCGCCATCAAACACTTCTTTCAAAAAGCTGAGGAGCTTGTTGGCATCCTTCGCCAGCAGATAAGCATTTATGCTGTGGAACCCAGGGCGCTTATAGTTTTCCATTTTTTCGTCTTGCTATAATTTCAAAGGGCAATGTTAAGCCACAGCGTTTGTTAATTCAAGGTGCAGATGCCCATTGCTGGCCAGAATCTGCCGGCTGAACAGAAAATCAGGGTTTCCATCCAAGCCGCTCACTTGCCCGCCAGCCTTCTGCACCAGGTATGCCCCAGCCGCTACGTCCCAGGGCTTTAAGTTATACTCGAAAAATCCATCGAACCGCCCTGAGGCAACCCACGCCAAGTCGAGTGCGGCCGCACCAATCCGCCTGATTCCATGCGTAATGGGCATCAGCCGCTTCAGGACCTCAATGTAAGCGCCCAGTTCAGGTATGGCGCTGATGGGGAATCCAGTCGCCAGCAAAGCATCACCCAATCTTTCAGTGGCACTCACCCCAGCCGCTTTGATGCCATTTATTGTGATGCCTTCCATCCCTTCGCATGCCGAGTAGGCTATGCCGCTTGCAACATCATACACTGTCCCCAGCACCGCTTTGCCCTGCATATACAGCGCAATGCTGATGGCAAAAGCAGGAATGCCGTGGATGAAATTGGTGGTTCCATCAATCGGGTCAACAATCCACAGCCGGTCCAATTTACCCTCTAATTCACTGTGACTTTCCTCCGCTAAAAATCGCGAACGGAGCAGAATCCGGCCCAGCCCTTCGATTAATAGCTCCTCACTCATCTCATCAATTGCGGTCACCAAACTGCGGTCAGCCTTCACGGAATAAGCCGCTCTAACGCCCGAGCCCCGAGCCTCCAAAATCCGCTCCCCGACGTCTCGGCAAAGCCCTTCCACCGCTGCCAGCATCCCCTGATAGTCCTCCATGATCCATCAAAAATAAAGCGACCCAGATGCGGGCAATGGTTTAGGGCAATCTGCCTTTCCATCCTCCATGCATCTGGGCCGCGTATAATGTTTCGGGCGGGCTGCCCATCCTTACGCTTTAAATATTCACCCGCTCCAGGCGCAACACCAGTTTTTTGTCTTTTTTGTAATATTCAACAAGTGAAATATAGCCCTGTTTGGCTGGGCTGACTGCAAACCAAGTGGGCTTATTGGGAAGGCGGATGGGGTCGCTTTTCAGCTTTTTATCCTTGCCATATCCTACATTCCCAATAACAAAGTTGCTTTCTTCACCCTTTTCACGGTCGAAGTTGATGTAGTTGAAATTGAAGGTCTGCCTGTCAGGTGCTACTGAGGTGAACGAATAATCGAAATATCCATCCATTTTCATCATAAAGGCCAGCATGGTCGATGGCAAAAACTGATAACCCTGGCTCAGGCTCACTCCCGATTTTTGCTTTTCGGTAAGCATCACTTCCTCCAGTTTTCTGTCGCTGTTCAGTTTGAGTGTTACCATGTCATAGATATTCATCTTGACAACCCCAGCGCCTGAGCTGCCGCCGCTGGCAGCGGCCAGCACGTTCATAGCGACTGCTGCAGCATCAACCCCCTTGCCATATTGCTCGGCAATCACACAAAAATTGCCATCAGCGGTGCGGATGATGTGGTGCACAGTCAGTTTGCGCAAATGCTCTTCTTCAGCCTTGTATTGGCTTGGAAATTTCGACCGGATCTCAGTCCAGGGGGTTACAGTTTCTTTCACAATCACCCCTGCTTTGCTCACGCTCTGGATATAGATTCCGGTGCTTTCGTCCTTGGCAAAGTTGCTGCCGAGCGGCAGATATTCACCATAGATGTAATACTCGCTGGTGGCTTCATCGTAGGTAGCACCAATGGGCGAATATAGATATTTCCCTGGCTTGCCTTTGGCTGGTATCCTGAATTTTTCTTTGCCTGTGGCCGCATCTGCAAAGGCGACAAAAAGCTTCATGTCTTTCATAGAGAATTTTGATTCCCGTGTCATGAAAAGGCTGCCCACCACTTCACTATTGGCAAAGAATGGAAACGCGGTTTCAAAACTCTTATCAGCTGATGAAACCCCGCTGGTTTCCGTCCATTTTTTCACACCCTTGGTATCGAACATTTCAATGGAGGCCCGCATGCCTTTTATCTTGTCATACCCATAGCGAAGAAAACCTTTGCCGGGTAGACCCACCAGGTTATTGCCATATGTTTCGCTTTCCGACTTCATGGCAGCGTCAAACATCAGCAATTCAGCATTGGATAGGTCGCCAACTCTGTATGTGCCAGTGGGTTTGCCGGTAAGATCATAGATGTTGTAAACGAACTCCTTGTCCTTGGTATTGAAAAAATTGAAACAAAATGCAGAGCCATTAAAACTGCTGCCCACAAAGAAATCGCGGTCAGTTTTGGTCAATGCTATTTTGTGCTGTTCCTGCAGGTTATTGTCATAAATAGACAGGCCGAGCACGTTGGTTTTGCGGTCAGCCTGGTCAAGCAGATAAATGGTGGAGTAACCCTGCACCACATTGTTCTGCTTTAGATAATTGAATGCTGCTGGTCTCGCTTTTTTTACATTGTTGATTTCCACTGTCTGGGCCATCGCCATACCACAGATTGCGACGGCCACGGCCATGAGAAAAGTTTGCTTGATCATTATTGTTTGTTTGAGATTGAGAGTTATTTGAGAGAGAGAGAGTTTAAAATCTGAGTTTGGTTATTTCTTTGCGTCGGGCTTGGGAAACTTCTTGGCCAGCAGCGCTGAATAATACGGGTCATCAAATTGACCCTTATACTTGGCGTGCAGGCTGCTGCGCGCGCTGGCCCCCAGGGTGTTGCTGGCATACAGCATTTTTACATACCCGCTGTATGCATCTGCCGTGGAGAGGGGTTCAATTTCACGGGCATAAAATTCTTTGCCGTATTCCAGTACCTCGCCCTGCGGCAGATTATTCAAAACCAGCAGGTGCTGATAAATGGATTCAGGCTGATGATTTTCTGGCATGCTGACAGCATAAGCAAACCGATGCTTTATTGCCGCATCGCTGATGGCCCACAGGCTTTCGGCATACACGTTTTTCAGGTATTGATTTTTGGGGAACACCACCATCAGTTCCATCGCCATCCAGCTGGCCATGTCATAGTTCCCCCTCTGCAGCAGCAGTTCCACTGTTTCCATTTCAGCAGCAATTCCAATTTTGGAGTAATCGGCAGCTATGAATTCTTTAATGGATTTGGCGGTTACACTGGGTTGGCCCTCCATTTTTTCCAGCACAGTGTGCCGCACCGCACATTCTGCATGGGTTTTCAGGCTGTCAGGGATGCTGTGGTCTATGCTGCGGCCAATATCCACATACACCCTGTTTTCCAGCAGGCTGCTGTCGAATGCGATGGTGTTGGTGTGCAGATAATCGGCGTAAGGCAAAATAGTACTCCGCTTGGGATAATCGAAACTATCCAGCGCCAGCAGTGCATCGCGAGTGGTTTTGGGCTCGTAACCTGCCCGCACTGCAAACAGGTACCCAAGTGAGTCGGCCTCGAACTCATTGGTTTGGCTATGGCGCCGAATGTTGGCCAAATACTTTAGCAGCAACTCTCGGGCAGCAGCAGACTTGTTATAGTCTTGCTTGTTTACAGCCTTTATATTTTCTTTAAAAGATTTGCTATCCACCAAATCCGCGTAAGCTTTGATTGCTTTAGCCACATGCTGCAGGTAATCGTGCGCCAATTCGTGCGCCAGCACAAATGCCAGCTCGGCTTCATTGTCCATCCGGGCCAGTAACCCCAGGTTTACCAGCAGCACACCATTGCCAATGCTGGCCGCATTGGGCACCTCGGTGCGCAAAATAAAAACATCTGTGCCGGCATCCTTCAACTCAGGATTGGCCGCCTTGATTTTTTCAACCAGTTTGATAACGTATGCGCTCAGCTCATCACCATGCATCAGCAGCCCCTCTGCCTGGTACTCTGCAAGCAGGTCATAGTTTTTCTGCCATTTCTCGGCCTCTGTGCCTTTGGCCCAGCCTTCTGTAAAGCGGGGCATAATCTGCTCCAGTTTGCTCTTGCTCAGCTCATATCCCCTCAAAGGGCTATAGTTGCTGCTGAACGATTGCGCCGCTGAACCA
>CBDTVD010000140.1:0-5433 GCA_965363965.1 uncultured bacterium | reverse complement strand
CTGGCAACACCACCGTGGCTACCCGCAACATCACTGTCGGTGACTTTACTGCCCCGATGATCGAGCTCAATGGTACACCTTCAGTCAACAGCAAGCGTTTCTGCCCATACACAGATGAAGGATACACTGTATCTGACAACTATTGGGGTGCTGCCGACATCACAGTTGTGATGAAGACAGACCTGCCAAGCACAGAGCCAAGCGAAGCCACCAACCTCAGCGGCCTGTTCTCAATTTACTATGAGGCTACTGACAAGAGCGGCAACAAGTCAATCAGCGACAAGCGCTATATCTTCGTCAGCGAAGAAACCTGCGTTACCTCAGTCAATGACCTGACCACCAGCTTCAGCCTGACCCTGATGCCAAACCCAACCACCGGCCGCTTCCAAATGAAAGCTGACGGCCTGGAAGGCGAAGCACAAATCACCATCTTCAATGCACTCGGCCAAGCTGTCTATCAAGGCAACACCGGCAGCGTGAATGGAATGGAGATTGACCTGACCAATATCCAAAGCGGAATGTACAGCGTAGTAGTCAGCCAGGGCAATAGCCAGGCTGTCCGCCGCCTGAGCATCGTTCGATAGACCAACTGAATCAACGCTCGGCCTGCATTAACCCAGGCCGAGTTTTTCCTTAACTTTTAATCCAAAGGCCCCGCCTTTCCAGCAATGGAATCGGCGGGGCTTTTTTTTATGGCCTCACCCCAATTTGATAGTTCATGCACAGGACTTGTATATGGCCAATGTATATTTGCAACCGATTAGTTGCATGTCGGCCCAAACCCCATCCGAAACCTTCCATGCACTTGCCGATGCAACGCGCCGGTCAATTTTGGTCAGCCTTCTGGATGGCCCGCAATCGCCTGGGGCATTGGCTCAGAAATTTTCTACCTCACGCCAGGCAGTGTCCAAGCACCTGCAGGTGCTCAGCCATGCCGACCTCATAAAGGCAGTGCCTCAGGGCAGGCATATCAGCTATCACATTCAGGCACAGAAAATCCTGGAAATCGCCCAGTGGGCACAGCAGTTTCAGCACCTGTGGGCCACCCGCTTCAATCAATTGGATGCCATACTGAAAAATCAACCTTAAACAATCCATCAAATAAAAAAATGAACAAGACACAGTTTCAGCAGGACACCGCCAGCCGGCAAATGACCGTAACCCGCACTTTTGATGCACCCCAGGCACAGGTTTGGAAGGCATGGACAGACCCCCAAATCATGGACCAGTGGTGGGCACCAGCCCCCTGGAAGGCAAAGACAAAATCAATGGACTTTCGCCCAGGCGGCACCTGGCTCTATAGCATGAATGGCCCCGATGGCGAGCAGCACTGGAGCCGCGCCGACTTTAAAGAGATCAACCCCATCACATCCTACAGCGCAGCTGACATGTTTACCGATGAAATGGGCAACCCCAACCCCGAAATGCCAGTCATGCAGTGGACAGTACACTTTGCCCCGAAAGGCAGCCAAACCGAGGTAAAATCGGTTATCAGCTACCAATCAGAAGAGGACATGCTCAAAATTGTCGAGATGGGCTTTAAAGAGGGCTTTGAAGCAGCCCACCAAAACCTCGACAAACTGCTTGCCGCTGGCACTGCCGCATAAGATTTAATCCTTAAGGGCAAAAAAAAAGAGGGGCCACGTCCCCCAACGTGGTCCCTCAATAAAATAAGCAAACTGCTTATGAGATTTTTTCTGACTTGTATAACACGCCCAGTGGGCAAATGTTTTCAAGGGACGTCACTTGCTCAGTCTCCGCCAAACAGGGTAAACAGTACCGTAAGGTTGGCACTGCCCCCAAAGCGATTGTTTTTTGTGGTGTCTTCCACCTGCAAATCCTTGATATAAAGATCACCTATTCCATAAGTGCCCCGCAATCCCAGGCCAACCGACATCAGGTCGGGCAGCACTGAAATGGCAACGCCGGGTTCAATCAGCAATGATGCGCCGCTTTTGTTATACCTGGCTTTCAAGTCTTGTTCATCGCCGACTTTTTCGCCATTTTGGTCCAGTTGCGCCCTTGCGTTGGTCAGAAAATTCAATTGGGGCCCGCCCAGCACATAGAATCTTGCAATTTCCCCGCCCGTTTGAAAACGCAGCAGCAGCGGCACCTCGAAGTATTTCAGCCGATATTTATAAACGGTGTCCACCTTGTTCACGCTATAGGTTTCATTAAATCCGGCCTCATTGGCATTTAATTCTGCCTGAAAGCCGAATTTTTTAAAAGGCATGTAAACGGCGGCCACGCCATAGTTGGCATTCAGGTCGAACCCGTAATCACGGTTGCCTGGTTTAGGGGTGTAGTCGGTGCGCGGGTCGATTACGCCATTTATGCCGTAGCCGAAGCGCGGGCCCAGCATAAACCCTGTTTGTGCACTGGCACCTATGGCCGCAAAGCCCATCACCGCTGCAAGTATGATATTTTTCATATTATGATTATTCTGTGTTCCGAATGTTGATGCGGCCGCCAAAATGCAAGGCAACCCATAGCCGAATTAATAATGTGCGATGGCAAAATGTTCAGGTTGACTATTTAACTTATACCTTTGGGCTGCTTTGGCAATAGACCTTCGCAGCCCCCGTCAGCTTGCCCGTGCATTGACCATTGTTGAAAATCAGCTGCCCGGCTGGAAAGATATTCTGTATGCGCTGCCACCCAGCCACGCGCCAATCATTGGCATAACTGGGCCGCCTGGTGCAGGCAAAAGCACGCTGACAGACGCGCTGATTGCCCTTTGGGTAGGGCAAGGCATGCGCATAGGTGTGATGGCAATAGACCCATCCAGCCCCTTTCATCTCGGTGCATTGCTTGGTGACCGCATCCGCCTCAGCCAGCATTTCCTCACCGATAAGGTGTTCATTCGCAGCTTGAGTGCGCGCGGTTCACTGGGCGGATTATCAGCCAAGGCAATTGAATTGGCCGATGTAATGAGGGCGGCCGGCTTCGACTTTGTGCTCATAGAAACAGTAGGGGTGGGGCAGAGTGAGATTGACATCGCTGGCCTGGCCGATGTTACCGTACTGGTTACTGTGCCTGAAAGCGGCGATGAAGTGCAGACCCTGAAATCGGGCATTATGGAAATAGCCGACCTGTTTGCTGTAAACAAAGCTGACCGGCCAGGTGCATCGGCTTATGCCGCAGCACTGCGCACCATGCTGCATGCCCGTGCCGCCACCGCCCCACTCGTCCATCAGGTTACTGCGGCAACTGGGGATGGCGTGCCAGGGCTGGCCCAGGCCATCGCCGCCCAAATTTCAAGCCCAAAGGACGATTGGCGAAAGGCATGGCTGCTGGCACAGCGCGCCTGGCAGATTGTCGCCGCCGGAAAAATGGAGGGAATAACCATCGAAAGCATCCACAGCCAAATCAAAGAGGCCATCAAAACCCCTGATTTTCAATTCTACCAATTCATCCAGAAAAATTTTTTTGGTGCAAATGGCGTATAATAGCCCGCCAAGCCCAACCTTTGCACCCGCATCGGTGTTACTAACCGTTAAATGGAGCGGCAAGCCCCGCCAGGGGCGCGCCGATTTCACCAGGCCTTCAAAACCTTAACACAAATAAGCAAATAACTAAAATTATGAATTTACTGAAACGTTTCATGCTGCCTGCCCTTGCTGGCGTGGCACTGCTGAGCTCTTGCGAGCGTGACAACAACGACGATGATCTGGTAGTGCGCTACCGTGATTATTACACCACCGTAGAAACTGACCGCGACAACTACAACGACGACTATTGGATGAGGGCCGATGCCCGCTGGGACAGCTTTAACAACGCAATTGACATGCGTAAAGACAAAATGGACGAGCGTGCCAGTGCCCAGGTTGACAGCCTCAGAACCAGCTACAACAACCTGAAAAGCAACTACAAAATGGAAATGGAGAAAAAGAAAATGATGGATGATCAGATGATGAACAGCCAGCGTATCTACATGACCACTTTTGGAGAGCAGGTGAAAGAAGATGCCAGTGACGTTACCGCTGCCAACATCCTCAGCCGTTACCAAAAACTGGTTGCCGCTGCTGAAGCCAACACCGAAACCTGGACAAGCGCTGAGTGGGATGCAGTGAAAGCTTACTACGAAAAGCTTGATGAGCGCAAAAACGACCTCGAAAAGGATATTGACGGCAAAGTAAATCGCGAGATTGCTGGCCTCAAAATCAAGTTCGACGCCATCCGTATTCCCAACCGGACGGATGCCAAAATCGAAGAGAAACAGTAAACTTTAAAACAAGGTGAGATTTCGGGCCTGAAAATGCCCTGAACCTATCTTCCTCAATATCAATCAACTTTTAAGGCCTGAGATGCATTTCTGCATCTCAGGCTTTTTTATTTAATCTTTGTTGCACGAGCATGATGCAGAACTTAAACAATAACCTTGATGCCCTGTGGCAAAAGCTGGCACCGCACCTGCCGGCATCTCTGCCGCAGCCAATGCTGCAGCAGGTGCAAAGCCCATCAGCGCAGGCCCAACTTTGGATGCTGCGCGATGACTATTTGCATCCGCTGATTCACGGCCCCAAGCTTCGCAAACTTTTCAGCATCAGGCAGGCGATGATCAGCAAGGGGAACGATAGCCTGGTGGCCATCGGCGGCATCAACAGCAATAACCTGGTGGCTATTGCTCAGTTTTTCAGGCAAGATGATTTGCTCCTTCGGTTTCTTAAAAAAAAGCCCCATACACCTGATGTCAGGGGAAATGAATTGCTGCTGAGGATGCTGGCCAGGCCAGAGGAAATAATGGAAGTGGAATCTTCAGATTGGAATATGGCATCGGCAAGAGTGGAGGAACTGGCCGATGACCTGCGAGGGCGCGGCTTAAACCCCCTCATCATTCCTGAGGGCAGCTTTATGCCTGAGGCCATACCAGGGCTGCTAACCTTGCCAATTGACATTGTAGGGTTTGAGGAAGCAAGGGAATTTCAGTTCGACCATATTTTTATTGATGCTGGCACTGGCATAACCGCAGGTGCATTGGCCTATGGGCTGGCTCACCTCGGCCGATTTCCATCAATACATGTTACGGTGATTGCGACAAGGCCAAACAAAATAACCGAGCCCCTGCTTAAGGTGGGCCAATGGGTCAACGATTTTGCTGGCGAAAATCCGCCTGCGCTGCCCGACATTGTGATCCACGCATCCCCTCCCCCTGGTGAGTATGGTGCTGTAAATGCCGCAATCATCCAAAAAACCATCCAAATTGGGCAGAAGTATGGCCTGCTGACTGACCCTGTTTATACCACCAAGCACTTTATTAGCCTCGAATCTCGATTGCAGGAGGGGATCGCTGGCCGATGTCTGTTCATCATGACCGGCGGCCTGAGCGGAATGATCGGTTTTGCTGATCAATTAGGCAAAGCCAGCGGCTTTTCGGGGGAAGGCCCTCAAACTCCGCCGCATCACCAGGATCGCCAGAAGCATCATGGCCGC
>CBDTVD010000139.1:0-5543 GCA_965363965.1 uncultured bacterium | reverse complement strand
ATGGCGTATCGCATTATCAGCAGATGATGCGCAGCAAAAAGCCCGATTTAGTATTCAATGGCAGCCACATCCACAGCAAAAATGCCCTGCCAGTGATGCACGCCGCCAAAAAAGCCGGCATAAAAACAGCAACTTTTCTCTTCAGCTGGGATAACCTCACCAGCCAGGGACGCATCATTCCTGAATATGAGTATTATCTGGTTTGGAATCAGGCAATCCATGACCATTTGCTGGAGCTTTATCCCCGAATAAAACCCAGCCAGGTTTTTATCACCGGCACCCCGCAGTTCGATTTTCATTTTCAGCCCCAGCACCACTGGAGCCGAGAAGAATACGCCCGACAACTCGGCCTTGACCCATCACGGCCTATCCTTTTGTACACCACTGGCATGGCTAACCACATGCCTTTTGAGGATGTAATCATCGAGCGGCTCGCGCAGCGGATGCTCACCTTGCCGGGCAAACCCCAGATGGTTGTCAGGCTATACCCTAAGGACAAAACCAGCCGTTTCGACAGAATCAGGGACAAATTGCCAGAAGTGGTATTCCCGAAAATCGCCTGGGAACCCAATCACCTCACTCCATTGCCTGAGGATATGGAAATGCTCACCAACATGCTCCTGCATGCCGATGCAGGCATCAACGTGGCCAGCACAGTGGCACTCGAGCTTTGCATGTTCGATAAACCGGTCATCAACATCGGCTACAACCCCCCAGGCAAAGATGTCCACCCGGTTAGCTACGCCAGATACTATACCTTCGATCATTATCGCCCAATTGTCGAGAGCGGCGCCGTTACAGTCGCCTACGATGAAGATGCTGCCATCGGGGCCATTGCCGAAGCACTTGACAATCCTGGCCGACTCTCCAATCAGCGCCATCAACTCATCAAAAACTTCTTTGGCCCTTACCTGGATGGCAAATGCCATCAGCGGGTGGCCGATGTGCTGCTGAAATGCGCAAACTGACAAAACCACTCGCCGAGTGCAAGCTGATGGTCTTCAGCCATAAAGAGGTTTGGCGCTCATCAGCCTCACCCTCAGGCTGGGCAACCGATGGCGGATTTGCTTATCACATGCTCGCGCTCAGCTCCATCTTCGGCGAGACTGAAGTGCTGGTACCCCAGCGACCTGCCCGCACAGCCGGCGAAAATTTCATCAAAGGGCATAACCTCAGCGTCACTCCGCTATCCATTCCTGCGGGCCACGGTGCCAAGCGAAAAATCACTACGCTGCTCTGGTTTCTTGCTCACCTGCCTTACTTGCTTAAAAAAATTCGGTCAGCCGATGTCCTGCATTTCCCCTTGCCAAGCGACGTGGGTTTTGTGGCACTGCATCTTGCCCTTCGCCTCAAAAAGCCCATTTTCATCAGGCACTGCGGCAATTGGCTCGATGCAAAAACCTCAACTGAAAAATACATGCGCCGACTGTTTGATAAACACGCCGGCAAAGCCCTTGAAGTGATGGCCACGGGCGGCGGAAGCGAAAATCCCAGCGCTGCAAACCCATCCATCTCCTGGATATTCAGCAGCAGCCTCAGTCAAGCCGACCTGGCAGGGATGCAGAACTGCGCCGAGAAAAAGCCTGCTGACGGCTTTATCATCGCGCGCTTGGGCCGGCAGGAAAAGAGCAAAGGCACCGATGCCGTGCTGCAGGCTGTCGCCCTGCTGCAGCACCTGCCCGTAAAAGCCATTATCATGGGCGATGGGGCACACCTGCCCGCCCTGAAAGCACTGGCCGCCAAGCTGAATATCGGGCATCTGGTCGAGTTTATGGGATACACTTCCCATGGCCACGCAATGGATGTGCTTTGCAAAGCGCATTTCTTTGCTTTCCCCAGCCATACTGAGGGCTTTCCCAAAGCAGTGCTCGAGGCCATGGCCGCTGGCTGCGTACCCATCACTTCGGGCGTCAGCGTGCTCCCCCAGCTGGTGGGCGATGCTGGTACCATAGTGCCCATAAACGATCCCCAGGCAATCGCTCAGGCAATTGAAGGGTACATGACAGATGAAAATCAGCGCATTGCCGTTTCACGTGCTGCTCAGGCCAAGGCCATGCGCTTTACACTGGAGGGATGGGCCGACACCATTCGCAAGAAACTGGAGGCAGCATGGCTATAAAACCCAGTATTCTGTTTGTTGCCGGCACCCTGGGCAAAGGCGGGGCTGAAAAGCAGCTTCTGCTGATGCTCACTCACCTCAAACACGCTGGCTACCGCGTTCACTTGGCCTGCCTCACCACGGGCGAGTGGTATCAGCCGCAGATTGAAGCACTTGGCATACCCGTACTCCACATCCGCGGCAGTCGGCTGAAAAAAATGGCCCGCATCGCCATGCTCGCCCGAAAACTCAAACCCGATTTTGTGCACAGTGCCCATTTCTACACCAATATCTATGCTGCGGTGGCCGCCAAGGCCGCTGGTGCAAAGAGCATAGGGGCCAGCCGAAATGATCTCCATCGCGAGATTGCCGAGCACCCCAAATGGATGGGCATGGCAAGCGTAAAATGGCCTTCCATTCTGGTCGCCAACACCATGCTGTCCACTGAAATAGGCAAAAAAATGCGGAATGGCAAAACCGTCTATCTGCCCAACGCTTTTCAGCCTCCAGCAGCTCCCCCTCAAATCATCAAATCGCCCATGCCAACAGTTGCGGGTGCAGGCAGACTGGTACCCCAAAAACGATTCGACATATTTCTGCAGGTGGCAGCAGAATACATAAAAAACCATGACGACAACATTCAGTTTGTGATATATGGCACAGGCAGTTTGCTGGGCCAGCTTCAGGCGCAGGCAGAGCAACTCGGCATTTCGGGCCATGTCACCTTTGCCGGATTGGTGGAGGATCTGCCGGCACACCTGCAACAGGCCCATTGCCTGTTGCTGACCAGCGACTTTGAGGGAACACCCAACGTAGTTCTCGAGGCACTCAGCGTCGGCATTCCCGTTGTGGCACGTGAGGCCGGCGATGTATCAGAATACGTAAACGGTGAAAACGGAGCATACTTCAATAAGAATGCTGACCCCACCGCAATAGCATCTGGATTATATCGAGTGATGCACCAAACCTTTGCACCCGAAAAACTCAGGGAAAAGGTTGAACTCTTGAAACCAGAGATCATCTTCAGTCAGCTTGAAGCCCTCTATAAATAATTCTTAGCCATGCCAGCAATCTTTAAAAACTCCCTTTTCATGATGCTTTTGCACTTGGTGCTGGGGGTGGCAATGACTGCAGTGCCTTTGGTGGGGAGCATATGGTTTATCGCGGTTGCCTTATATTTTTTGGTCAAGGTATTGCTCAGCAAAGACCCTGTTGAATATTACATTTTTGGAATTATATATATCTCATTTTACGAACTTTATCTCAGGGCATCCAATTCTGGTTTGCCATATGAAACGGGGAAACTATATGCAATTGGTTTAAGTATTATTTTTATTAGGTTCAGCAAATACAAATTCAATGTGAAAGATTTTAATCTGATGTTGTTCTTGCTGCTGCCGTCATGTATCTATTTGTTTTCAATTGATTTTCTTTCTGCCCGAAAAGCATTTACTTTCAACCTGGGCGGAATGCTCAGTTTCATTGCAGCAGGCATCGCTTTTCATAGAGTTAAATTGACACCTGACCGGCTAAAGGTGGTTTTGAATGCCACCATCACATCGCTCATCCTGTTGCTGGTGCTTTTTATTATCAAGGCACCTAAACTGGATGAAATTTCGTTTTCAGGTGAGTCAAATGATGCCTTCACGGGGGGATTTGGCCCAAATCAGATCGCCACAACTTTCGGCCTGGGGGCAATGGTATGTGCCCTTACGGCCTGGCGGGGAGTTTACTTTGTTTCCAGGCCAGTTTCCATTGCCATCATCATCGCGTTTCTTGGCGAAGCAGCCCTATCTTTCTCACGGGGTGGGGTGCTTTCCTTCACTTTGGGCGCATTGAGCGGAATCGTCATTGACTTTTATTTCAACCGCACCAGCAAACGGGCTTATATCAGCCTGGCATTGGGGGTTGTGGTCGCCATCATGGGGTATTTCGCTTATTTAGCAGTGGATGATTTCACGGGTAACCGGCTTTCTGCAAGATATGAGGAAACCATCCAAACTACAGACCTGGGTGATGAAACCGAAACTACATTCGATTTTACGGGAAGGGATATCATCATCGCATCAGACCTTGAGGTATTCACCCGGAATTTTGTGCTGGGGGTGGGACCGGGGGGCACCAGATATAACCGAGATGACCTCACCGTACTGCACATTGGTGAAATTGCCGCACACACGGAATATACTCGGCTGCTTTCAGAACACGGATTATTCGGCATTACATTTTTGATCGTACTTTTTATCAGTACTTTCAGAAATTACAAACGAAAATCAATCAGTGGAAAAATGTTTGCTGTGGCTTTCAGTGTCTTTTGCCTTTTTACCATGGCACATGCGGCAACTCGGCTCTCTGCTCCGCTGATATTTTTCGCCATGGCATTTGCCCTTTATGAAGATGCCCCCAAACGCCACCCCTTGAAACGATTGCCCGCATCAGGATGAAAATCGGAATTTTTACTTATTTTGCCCCTGAAGATTCAGGCCGGATAAAGACTCAGGCCAGTTATCTGAAGCCCGAATTGCAGGCGCGAGGGGTTGAGGTAGCATGGGCTTCAAAGAATTTCCCCCCATTGCGCAGGGCACTCGACATGGAACTGACCCTGGTAAAATGCCGCGCAGATATCAATATTATCGAGTTATACAGCGGCAACAATTTTTACATCGGTGAAACATTGGGCCGCACCAGCAAACTGCTCGGCAAACCTTATGTGCTATGGGCACATGGCGGAAACCTGCCCGCCTTTACGCAAAAAATAGGTGCCAAGAGAATGGCGCGCCTGCTGAAAGGTGCGGCCGCCGTGGTTGCCCCTTCATCCTATCTCGGCAGCTGGGCGCAGGGCTTGGATACCCATCCTGTCATCATCAACAACATGGTGCCCCCTGCCGATATTCCCTACAGAAAGCGTGAGACCTTCGCGCCGAAATTGATGTGGATGAGGACATTTCACCCCACTTGGAACCCCGAGATGGCGATCAGGACAGTGAAATTACTCGCTCAAAAATATCCCAGTGTCAGCCTCACCATGGCAGGGGCAGATAAAGGCGGCCTTGCCGATACAAAGGCGCTTGCAGCAGAACTCGGCCTATCACAAAACATCCATTTCGCCGGCTTTCTGGATGCCGAAGGAAAGAGAAAGGCATTCGATGCATCTGACATTTACATCAACACCAATCGGATAGACAACACGCCGGTCGCCACAATCGAGGCGGCAAGTGCCGGCCTGGCACTGGTGTCAACTGAGGTGGGGGGAATCCCATACATGTATCGCGATGGTGAAACAGCCATGCTGGTACCCACTGAAGACCCCGCAGCGATGTCCGCCGCCATCGGGCGAATTATCGAAACACCCGGGCTGGGCCAAAAAATCACTGGCAATGCACGCAATTTTGCCCAGCAATGCACTCCCGCTGCTGTAGCCGGCCGATGGATAGAACTGCTCAAC
>CBDTVD010000138.1:0-5546 GCA_965363965.1 uncultured bacterium | reverse complement strand
CATCTTGAAATCTTTGGGAATTTCAGTGCCCATAAAACCCTGATAATCAGGCACCCGCAAAAATCGGTCAACTCGTTGAAAATCAATGCGCAATGGCTTAATTATTGCCCTTGCCAGACTGCGTTTTTGGTGGTAACTTAGCACCCCCTTAAGGGCAAGCCCACGTAAGTGGCTAATCATCTAATAATCAATGAGTAACAATCTCGAAAGAGCATCACAATACACAGCCAGCAACATCCAGGTCCTCGAGGGGCTTGAAGCTGTAAGAAAACGCCCCGCAATGTACATCGGCGATGTCAATCAGCGCGGGCTGCATCACCTTGTTTATGAGGTGGTTGACAATTCCATTGACGAGGCCCTTGCCGGCTATTGCAAAAACATAGAGGTCATCATCCGCCCCGATAATTCAATCAGTGTAAAAGATGATGGCCGAGGGATTCCTGTGGACATGCACGAAAAAGAGGGCCGCTCAGCACTCGAAGTAGTGATGACAGTGCTCCATGCCGGCGGCAAATTCGATAAGGATACATATAAAGTCTCAGGCGGGCTCCACGGGGTGGGTGTCAGCTGCGTAAATGCGCTGTCCTCTACTCTCCGCGCAGAAGTGCACAGGGGCGGAAAAATGTATGAGCAAGAATTTCATGAGGGCATTCCCGCCTATCCTGTCAGAGAAATTGGGCCTTCTGATTATCAGGGCACCATCATCACCTTTCTGCCTGATTCCACCATTTTCACTGTCAGCATTTACAAATATGATACGCTGGCAACCCGATTAAGGGAATTGGCATACCTCAATCCAGGTGTCAGCCTCACATTGATTGATGAGCGTGAGGCTGAAGAAAATGATGGCAAAGCCCGTAAAGAGCTTTTCTACAGCGAGGGCGGCCTGCGCGAATTCGTTCAATACCTGGATAATACCCTGCAGCCCATCATCAGCACAGTCGCTTTTGATGGTGAGCAGGACGATATTCCCATCGCAGTAGCCTTTGAGTACACCAACACTTCAAAGGAAAATCTGAGCTCCTACGTCAACAACATCAACACCATTGAGGGCGGCACCCACATCACCGGATTTCGCACTGCCATCACTCGGGTCATGAAGGCTTACGCCATCGCAAACCCGTTGAAAAAGAAAGAAATTGTCGAAATAAAAGGCGAAGATTTCAAGGAAGGTCTCACCGCAGTTGTCAGCGTCAAAGTCCGTGAACCCCAATTTGAGGGCCAGACCAAAACCAAACTCGGAAATAATGAGGTTGGGGGGGCCGTAAACTCCTTTGTTGGTGAAAAATTGAAATTCTGGCTGGAAGAGCATCCTGAAGAAGCCCGCCGAATCTTGGAGAAAGTGTCCCTGAGTGCCCAGGCACGGGTTGCTGCAGAAAAAGCCCGCGCAGCGGTTGAACGCAAAGGCGTGTTCGGCTCAACAAGCCTCCCAGGAAAACTCAGCGACTGCAGCAGCAGCGACCCTGCCGAATGCGAAATTTATCTCGTCGAGGGCGATTCGGCTGGCGGCACGGCCAAACAGGGCCGCGACCGAAAGTTTCAGGCCATCCTGCCGCTGAGGGGTAAAATCCTCAATGTCGAAAAAGCCATGGAGCATAAAATTTATGACAATGAGGAAATCAAAAACATGTTCCAGGCCCTCGGAATTCGCCGAAACCAGGAAGATGGCACGCTAAATCTCGAAAAACTCCGCTATCATAAAATCATCATCATGACAGATGCTGATGTTGATGGCAGCCACATCCGCACCCTCATCCTCACCCTGTTCTATCGTTACATGGAGGAGCTGATTCTGCAGGGGCACGTATATATTGCACAGCCGCCTTTATATCTGGTAAAAAAGGGGAAAGAAGAAGTGTACGCTTACAGTGAAGACCAGCGAAAAGAAGTAACCGAGCGCCTCGCCAATGGCAAACCAGATAGTGTCAACCTTCAGCGGTACAAAGGCCTCGGTGAAATGAATGCCGAGCAGCTGTGGATAACAACGATGGACCCAGACCGCAGGATTCTGAAAAAAGTCAGCCTCGAAAGTACCGTCGAAGCCGACCACGTGTTCACCATGCTGATGGGCGATGATGTCCCACCTCGCAGGGAATTCATCGAGCAAAATGCTCGGTACGCGAAAATTGATATTTAAGCCAGCCACTCACCGGCCAGTCTTCATGTGGGGCGCATTCACTTTTTTAGACTGGGGCGAGCCTGTTTGACGGAAATAAATTGAAAGGAAAACGATGGCAAGCACAGAGAGAAACTCACTTTGCCAATTCTGAAAACTTTCAAACCAAAGCCGTTTGTTCAGTATATATTCTCCAAAGCCTGCAAGGGAATGATGCTCCAGCGCCTGCACTTCGTTAAAGTCAATCCAGCTGCCTAACCAATGCAGAGAAAAGCTGATTAAAAACAAGGCAAAAAATGCAATGGATAAGCTATGCTTATAAAGCCAAAGCTGCCATCCCCCTTTCTTCACTGCCCTGGGTGAATCATGGTGCGCTTGCAGTTCGCTTTCGATATCTGGGTCAGGCCCCAATTCTTTTGATTCGGAAGAACCAATTTGACGCAGAGGTATGGTGAGCAAAACAAAAAGCCCCATCTGCAAAAATTCACTTTCCCAATTTTCAAAAGTGGCTTGCATAAAGTGTCCGCTCTTCAGATATTCCCATATCCCAATGGCCTGAACACCGTGGTCTGTTAAAAAGTCGTTGTGCTCTCCCCAGCCCGTATAAATTTGCCCAGCCAGGCTTGCAAGCATCAAAAGCAAGAAGACGAGCGACAGACCATTTCGGTAAAAAAAGGAAGGTTGTTTGATCATTCAAATTATGAGGATTGGTGTATGAATAACCCATTTTCTTGAAAAAAGATTGAACCCAAGCAAACTGTCAAAAGATATGTCCAGCCCCCTTAAATTTGCCACATGGCGCCTGAAAATCAAGGAACTAAACAAAATCCCATTCATCTGAAAACCCCGCCCAACACATCCGATTACCAAATGCATCGCGATGAAAAGGATGGCAAACCCATATGGGTGTGCACTGTGGGCAAAACTGTGCTGCACTATGATGCACGATGCATTGATGACCTCTATGCATTCCTCAAGCAGCAGGGCGATTGGGTTGAGCTTGGTGGGGCAGATGAGCAAAAACCTGCCAAACCAGGCACGGTTGAAGCTTGGGGCCGCTCAGAAACCAACCCTATAGGTGGGTGGTATGGCTTGAAAAAAGGGCTCCGAGGCAGGTTTGGTGTTTACATTCCGCCTTTGATGGAAGCATTGGGCCTGGCTGAATTAGAGCACAACCCCAAAAACAATCGGATGAGGGCAATCTGATAATGCCCTAATT
Organism: uncultured bacterium; assembly: GCA_965363965.1. Taxonomy (GTDB): domain Bacteria; phylum Bacteroidota; class Bacteroidia; order CAILMK01; family CAILMK01; genus CBDTVD01. Next base: position 2,211 of record CBDTVD010000138.1, on the reverse strand, counting down.
TCCGCGAAGAACCAGCCGCTTGGTCTCAGTGCCCTGTGCGCTCTGCACTTTAAGCAGGTAGATGCCTGCTGCAAAACCTGCAGCATCAATTTCCATGGAGTTTGCTCCTATTGTGTTAATCGGCAGCCGAGTTTCTTTCCCGTCCAGGGCAATCAGGCTTATTGATTCAACAGCAGGTTTACCCTCAGCAAAAGTCAGCCGAAACTGATCCTGTGCCGGATTGGGTGCAATGACAAAGTAATGGCTCTTGCCCCTGGGTTCAGCAACCCCTGTGTTGAAGTACCCCGAACTGTCGATGATAATGTCCTCATCACCTGCCTGGTATTCTGAAACAATAAAGTAGGTAATCATCATTTCATCGGTTGTTGCCTCCCCCGCCCGCACAAACTTTGGCGGATTGCTGGGGTTATGATGATTGGCGGTGGTGTTGTCATATGTAGCCTCACTCCACAGCTCTGTGCCGCCAGGGATTTTCATCACCTTCTGCAGCAGATAAAATCCCTGCCAGTGAAAATCCCAGTGGGGAATGCTGATGTATCGTGCTGTGTCCCCGTCAGGCTCCACTCCATATGTTTTGATCTTTGTGCCTATCAAGTGCATGTGCGGAGCCACACCCATCAGGCTGTAGCTGACGAAAGGGGGCACCTTTAAGTATTCTGTAAAATTCCTTACGGTGTTGGGAGCAATTGCCAATGCCGGCTTGATGTTATCCCAGTGGTTGAGGGCAGGAATAATATAAAGTTCCCTGAAATTTGCCCCTTTGCCGAAGTAAAATCGCATGCGGGTGCTATCCGATTGCCCGATGGAACCTGCAGGGTAATGTATCTGCACCACAATCTTCGATTTCTGGTCAATTTTCACTCCAAATCCCTGCGGAAATTTCATGGGCTGGGTACCAGGTACCCAGGCGCCAAGCAACACTGCGTCATTGCTGCCTATTCCGCCAAAAGCAGTGTATCCAGGCCCAGGATCATTGGCATCGAGTTTTTCTGGGATTCCTGATGTATCTGCATATACAAGCACATGGTGAACAATGGCAGAGTTGCCGGGTATCGCCTCGAAAGCTGCCAAAAACTGGTCGCTCGTCAGCTTTGGGTCCAGCACAAAACAACGATAAACGTCGCCTGTAGCAGCGGGTGAAGTATAAGTGGGAATGCGCAGTGTCAGATCGGGTGTGCCAGCCAGCTCCCCTTCTGATGAAAAAACAGGGGGCATTGGGGCATCGGCCATGTCACCCTGCGGTGCGCCAGCATCAACCCAGGCTGCAAGTGTCTTGATTTCTTGCTGGCTCAGTGTCCTTTCATGGGCATACCGCTGATATTTTTGGTCGGGCGGCCAAGGCGGCATTTCACCGCTCTGTGTAGCTGCCTTAATGGAATAAGAAAATGTCGATGCCTCACCATAGCTCATCAGGCTGAACGGGGCTATGCCGCCATCCCTGTGGCAAGTGGCACAATTGGCATAAATGATCGGAGCCACGTCCGTGGCCCATGTAGGCGATTGGGATAGGGCTGAATGCGGCAGCAATCCTGCTGACAGAAGAAAGAGTATGCCGAGAAATTTGATGGAAATTTTGCGCTGCATTGGGAGTTATCGTGGTTAGCCTTGCAAAAATGCTGCTTAAATATCAAACCACCTGCTTCCGAACCACCTCCATCGAAGCCCTCCGCCGTGGTAGCCGCGCCGGGAATCGAACCCAGATCTAAAGTTTAGGAAACTTCTATTCTATCCGTTGAACTACGCAGCCGATTTTTTCGGGCTTCAAAGGTAAGCCCTTGAGCAAAGAATCACCCTCAATATCCTTCGTAACTTCGCGGGCGCTCCGATACAGGGGGCTTTTTTCGCCCAGTTCTTCCATGAATAAAATCACTGAAAAATTTCGGGATCGCCACATCGGGCCCGATGCCAACGATACCCAGAAAATGCTGCAAGCAATTGGCGTTTCTTCGCTTGAAGAACTGCTGGCCGAGGTTATTCCCGCCGACATCAGGCTGGATGGGCAGATGAACCTCCCCGAGGCACTTACCGAGCAGGAATTGCTGGCGGAATTGGAAACCATGGCCGACAAAAACTCGGTTTTCAAAAGTTATATCGGGATGGGATACTATGCTACCCACACCCCAACGGTGATTTTGCGGAACGTGCTCGAGAATCCCGGGTGGTACACCCAATACACCCCCTATCAGGCTGAGATTGCTCAGGGCAGGTTGG
>CBDTVD010000137.1:0-5571 GCA_965363965.1 uncultured bacterium | reverse complement strand
CAACTGAAGCTGATGCCTTCAGGGCTTTCTGCATTTGGGCCCGCCTCCATTGTAAAACCAGTGGAAAACATCTCGGGCAGAATAATCAGGTCAGTCGAGCCCCGATGCAAGGCTGCAAGCATTTCGGTGTATTTAGCCAGATTGGCATCTCTGCCATGCCAGATTACATCGGGCTGAAAAAGCGTTACTTTTAAACTATGCATAATTTTTCGGCAGCACTTGAAAGTGTGGTCTCACTTTTGGCAAAGCAGAATCTGATGACCCCACGGCTTCGGTCATCCGTGTAAAATGGTGAGGTGGGAATTGCGGCCACTCCATGCTCAATCGTCAGCCAATTGGCAAATTCACGGTCATTCATCTCATTGATGTTTTGATATCTGGCACATTGAAAATACGAACCTGCAGAAGGGAGGAACTCGAATCGGCTGCCCTGCATCAAACTGGCAAACAGGTCCCTTTTCTGCTGAAAAAATTGCGGCAAGGTCAAATACGTTTCAGGTTTTTCGAGCATGGCAGCAATTGCCCACTGGGCTGGGGTAAACGCGCTGAATTGGACGAATTGATAAACCTTCATGACCTCTGCCATCAATGCTTTGGGGCCAATTGCGTACCCCATTTTCCACCCGGTTGCATGATAGGTTTTTCCAAATGAGCAAACTATGATTGTCCGCTCTCTTAATCCCGGAAATCTGCAGGCGCTTTGGTGCTCCTCGCCATCAAAAATGATGTGTTCATATACTTCATCACTTAATAAAATGGTATTGGTCTCATTCAGCAGCTTTTCCAGCCTTTCCATATCTCCAGCCTGGAGTATGGTTCCTGTTGGGTTATGCGGAGTATTGATAATCAGCATTTTGACATCCTTCAGCTCATCTTCAAGTTGAGCCCAGGGAATGGAGTAGTCGGCCTCATTTAAGGGGATAGGTATCACCTGGCCGCCATTCAGCTTAACTGCGGGGGAATAGCAATCATAAGCTGGCTCAAGTATAACTACTTTGTCTCCATGGTTGACAAAGGCACTGATCGCCACAGAAATGGCCTGGGTTCCCCCTGCAGTTATCAGAATCTCATTTTCAGGCGAGTAATAAGCGCCATGCATGCGTTCAACTTTTGCCGCGATAACTTCTCTGAGTGAGGGGATTCCCTGCATTGGGGCATACTGATTTTTTCCCCCACTGGCTGCCTGGCTTAGGGCAAGGAGCAAGTTTTGGTCGGGCGGGAAATCGGGAAAACCCTGGGCCAAATTGATTGCACCATGCTTGTTGGCCAGCGCAGTCATCAGGGCAAAAATGGTGGTGCCGCTTTCTGCCAATTTGCTTTGGCTCAAGCGTATTGATGTTTCCAAAATTGTAAAATTCAGCGGGCTGCCCGATAATATTTCAAATACTGTGATTTTGTAAAAATGGTTTCTAATTTCGATTCCCTCTGCAGTTCAATCTGTTTCAGCGCATCATCAACATCTCGGCGATTTGTAAAGCCCAAAGCTTGCAGGCTGTCTGTTTGCTGTTTTGTTTCCTTATTCAGTTCATTTACTTGTTCCACCTGCTGGGCATTCAGCCCCAGATTTCGCTGTAACTGTGCAACATCAAGTGTGGGTGATGGAATGGCAATTCGATTAGAATTTGAAGTTTGGATATCTGCAGGGCTCGTTGATTCTGGGGCCCGAGTCAGCGAATCGTCGCTGGTGGCGCAAGCTGTTAGAAATGCACAGCAAAGGATAAGAATGTGAATCGGATTCATTTGGTCTCAACATTAACCCAGCATACTGCCTGGGGTTCGCCAAATGCCACTCTAACTTTGGCGCCGCAAACCATCGCTGCTTCCTGCAGCCAAATTCTCAGTGTCCAAGGCCGCCATAATTGATTTAGGTACCAATACTTTTCATCTGCTGTTAGTGGAATGGGAAGGGCATCGTTATCAGATACTGAAAAAAGTGCAGGTTCCCGTTAAGCTGGGGCAGGGGGGAATCGAACGCAGGGTGATCACTCCAGAGGCATTTACACGCGGCCTCAATGCCCTGATGGATTTTCAGTTGGTCATCCAATCATTTGCTGACATTGACCATGTGGAAGTTTTTGGCACCTCAGCCTTGCGCAGTGCTGAAAATGCAGGCCAATTTGCCAGGGAAGCTGAAAAAATCTTGGGCTGCAAGCTTCAAATTATTGATGGCGGCGCAGAAGCCACACTGATTTATGATGGTGTGAGGCACGCTGTGCCCATGGGTACAGAACCCCATCTGATTATGGATATTGGCGGTGGCAGCGTAGAATTCATTATTGCCGACAATAAGTATATCTACTGGAAGCACAGCTTCGAAATTGGCGGCACCAGGCTGGTGGAAAGATTTCACCGAAACGACCCCTTGAGCCAGGAGGACATTACAAACCTTGAATCTTTTCTGGAGGCCGAGCTGAAAACAGTTTGGCACAAGGCACAGAAGTATGCTGTCAAAACACTTGTAGGGGCCTCTGGCAGCTTTGAATCATTTGCCGAAATTGAAATTAATCTCTATCATTTTTCAACTGAGCAAATTCCATTTGTACACCATATCCTGCAGCTTGACCATTTTCAAGGCATTGCCAAGCAAATTATCAGCAGCAGCCGGCAGGAATTGCTGGCGCTGCCGGGCCTTGCAGCATTCCGCGCAGAAATGATGGCAGTGGTTACAGTGCTCGTGCAATACGTGGTAAACAGGCTGGCCATACAAAAAGTGATCGTCAGCGATTACTCCCTTAAGGAAGGTGTGATGTTTGGCCTGATGAAATACCTTGGTCAGGCCACCACCTCTATAGCCGGCACAGGCGACCCAATACCCAGCTGATTCTTTTGCTTATAGTCCATTGCCGCACTCACAAAATTGACGAAGAGCGGGTGCGGGTGCTCCACAGTGCTTTTGAGTTCAGGATGAAACTGCACGCCGATAAAAAAAGGATGGGCTGGCAATTCTACTATTTCAACCAGTTTGCTGACAGGGTTTATTCCTGAAGGCACCATGCCGGCCTTGTTATATGCGCCCAAAAACTTGTTGTTGAATTCATACCGGTGGCGGTGGCGTTCCATCACCACCTGCTGGCCATAGATTTTCCAAGCCAGTGTTCCGCTTTTGATTTCACATGGGTAACTGCCAAGCCGCATCGTCCCCCCTTTGGTGGTCTTTTCTTTTTGATCCTCCATTAAGTCGATTACAGGATTGGGTGTTTTAGGGTCAATTTCAGTTGAGTGTGAGTTGGTCAGCTTCAGCACGTTTCGGGCGTATTCGATGACAGCACATTGCATTCCCAGGCATATCCCAAAAAATGGAATACCCTTTTCCCTCACAATCCTGATGGCTTCTATTTTTCCCTCAATGCCACGCTCGCCAAAACCTGGTGCCACCAAAACGCCATCGAGGCCTTCCAGTTTTTCCCTGACATTGCCAGATTCAATTGACTCGCTCGAAATATACTTGAGTTCCACTTTGCACTCATTCATTGCCCCAGCATGTATGAATGACTCGTGGATTGATTTGTACGCATCGGGCAATTCAGTGTATTTGCCCACCAATCCAATTTTAACAGAGTGTTTTGGGTTGGCCAGCCGCTGCAAAAAATCCATCCAGGCTGTCAGTTCAGGCTCATTTTTGCCTGTCATTTTCAGTTTGCTGAGCACTACTTTGTCAAGGCCTTCTTTTTTCATCAGCAATGGAACCTCATAGATGCTTTTGGCATCAATGGCCTCGATTACTGAATTGACTTGCACGTTGCAGAACAGCGCGAGTTTTTTGCGCATTTCTTTGGTGATGTGGCGCTCAGTGCGCAGCACCAGGATATCGGGCTGCACCCCATTCTCAAGCAATTCTTTAACTGAGTGCTGGGTGGGCTTGGTCTTCAGTTCACCTGCACCGCGCAAGTAAGGCACCAGCGTGAGGTGAATGACAAGCACATCTTTGCCAGCTTTCTCATATTTTATTTGCCTGACCGCTTCCACATAAGGCAAACTTTCTATATCCCCTACTGTTCCGCCAAGTTCGGTGATGATGAAATCGAAATTTCCTATTCGCGATAGCTTCTGAAAGCGATTTTTAATTTCATCTGTTATGTGCGGTATAACCTGAACTGTTTTGCCCAGGTAATCGCCCCTCCGCTCGCGCTGGATTACATTTTGATATATCTGCCCTGTGGTTACGTTGTTGGCCTGGGATGTTGGCGTATTCAGGTATCGCTCATAGTGGCCGAGGTCGAGGTCGGTTTCTGCGCCGTCATCTGTAACATAGCACTCGCCATGTTCATACGGATTCATGGTGCCAGGGTCGACATTGATATAGGGGTCAAATTTTTGGATTGTTACGCTATACCCCCTTGCTTTGAGCAATTTGGCAAGTGAAGCGGCAATTATTCCCTTTCCGAGTGAGGAACTCACACCGCCTGTAACAAATATATATTTTGGATTGGTCATCTTTTTTTGTTTTTTTAAATTTTTTAAAAGGCAGCTGCTAATAGGTTTGCACGCTCCAAATCAGCAGCGGTGTCAATGGATAGGCCTTCATATTCCACTTCCTCCACATGGATTGAATAGCCTGCCTGCATCCATCGCAGCTGTTCAAGTTTTTCGGCGTTTTCCAGTGAACTTTGTGGGAGTAAAGAGATTTGAGCGAGTGTTCCTGCTTTAAATCCATACAGGCCTATATGTTTGCGGGCCAGCAACGAGTTGCAGTCCTGCCCAGGAAAATGATAGGGAATCGGCAATCTGCTGAACAGCATTGCGCGCTGATGATCATCAGCAATCACTTTGACGGCATTGGGGCTTTGCCATTCTTGGGTACTGGCAAATTTTCGTGACGCTGTTGCAATGGAGTGCTTTTGGGCTAATTCTGTTACTGCTAAAAGCGGTTCACGGGTTATGAAAGGTTCATCGCCCTGGATATTGATAACCAAATCATCCTCTGCCAATTTCAGCCGTTTCTGTGCCTCATTGCATCGGTCTGTTCCGCTTTGGTGGACAAGGCTGGTCATTTCTACCCTCGCATTCCAGGCAAGGGCAGCAACTTTGATCCTGTCATCGTCAGTCGCTATTATGACCTCATCAAATACCCCTGAGTTTAGCGCCGATTCATAAACCCACTGCAGCATAGGCTTTCCTGCTATCAAGGCCAGTGGTTTTCCTGGCAGCCGCACCGATGCATATCGGGCAGGGATAATGGCAATTTTTCTCATTATGCCAGCAGTTTCCCATCTCGCATTTTAAAGACCATGTCCGCTTGGGCGGCAAGCTCTTCATTGTGCGTAACAATTACGAATGTCTGTCCAGTTTCATCTTTAAGCTGAAAAAAAAGATCATGCAGCTGCTTGGCGTTTTCGCTGTCGAGGTTACCGCTGGGCTCATCGGCCAGAATCAAAGCCGGCTGATTGATCAGCGCCCTGGCAACCGCCACCCGCTGCTGCTCGCCGCCCGATAGTTGGGCTGGCCGATGCTGGGCGCGCTGGGCCAAGTTTAATCTTTTCAGTAAATCAAGGGCCTTTTGCTCAGCCTGCCGCTTGGGCAAACCAGCAATCATGGCGGGCAGCGCGACATTTTCAATGGCCGATAACTCTC
>CBDTVD010000136.1:0-5597 GCA_965363965.1 uncultured bacterium | reverse complement strand
TTTACAGAAAACGCCTGTACACCACCTCGCTGAGTTCCTCGGCCAGCGGGTTGGCCATGTTCCAGCCGTGGGTTTGGGCAACGTCGTGCTCCAGATAATACTTGGCCTCGGCGTAGTTTTTCATTCCATTGATGGCCATGATGACTTTGCGATACTCGCCTTCATCCCCTTTAAACAGGTCTCTGATAAAGGCTATTTTCTGGTTGAGCGTGATGCCCACCCTCAGATCATGGATAGGGCTGAGCTTGAGTTTGTCGGCGAGGTTTTTCCGTGTGCCCTGGTCCCTGAGGCGATCGTTGAGGCTTTGCTGCTGCTGCATAAATCGGTCATTATTGCTGGCAGGTGAGGGCCTCGGTGCCTCTGCAGGCGGGGTTGTAACCGTTGTTGGCTCAACACTGATGTTTTCGCGTGGTTTGGCCTCTTGCGCCATTTCAATTGGTGCCTGCTGCTGCATGGCGGCCTCTACAATCGGCTGCGGCGGCAGGCTTGGCTCGTCTCTTTTGGGTGCAGGTTCAGCTTGAGCTTTGTTTTGCTCTGTTGGGCGAGGGGGCTGACTGGCAACCCTGGCCTCTATTGGCTCAGGCTGGCGAGTTTCCCTCCGTTGCTCTGGCTCCGTGGGCCGTTGAGGCTCAGGCTGGCGAGTTTCCCTCCGCTGCTCTGGCTCCCTATAGCGTTCAGGCTCTGGCTGGCGAGTTTCCCGCCGTTGCTCTGGCTCCCTATTGCGTTCAGGCTCTGGGTGTCGAGTTTCATTCCGTTGCTCTGGTTCGCTGGGCCGTTCAGGGTCAGGCTGGCGAGTTTCACGGGGTTGCTGTAAATGGTCTGCCGGTTCAGGCCGATGATGGGGGTGGGGCATCACACTGGCGCGTGTCTGCTGCACAGCACCATATAGGGCGACGAGCTGCTGATGCAGCAACTCGAGTTCTATTGCCTGGGCGGCGGCATTGCCCCCCTGCAATCGGCGATTGATGCTGGCGATATCATGAATTAAAAAATCGAGGAGCGGAAATTGGACGTTCATCTGGCTGGCCCTGCAAAGATGCAAAGCACAGGCCGCAGGCATTGTGTGCCGGCATAACTCTTTGCCAGAAGAGAGAGAGCGGGCAGATTGGCTGGGCAGTTAATAAGTTTGTTGCTGATAGTCAAAGGGGGGCTGATATTTTCTTGGGGTGCCGCACATCAGCCAGCCATGCATTCAAATCAAATTCTGTGGAAGATGAGCGCATCAATGCCGCGCTTGCCCCTATCTTCACGCCCTCAATTCATACCCCCCTTAATTTTTTAAACCCTGCATTCCCTCAATGTACATTCCCGCCCCTTATCGCCAATCTGATCCATCTGCCATGCTCGCTCTAATAGCTGAGTATCCATTTGGAATTTTAACCTCTGCTGATGGCAGCAACCTGCACGCCACTCATCTGCCATTTCTGGCAGGGCAAAATGATGAGGGGTTTTGGCTGCAGGCGCACATCAGCGCTGCCAACCCGCATTTGCAGATGCTCAAAAGCACAAACGCAATCCACAAAGTGATTTTCAGCGGGCCGAATGGATTTGTATCAACTGCCCACTATGCCCAAGCCCATGCGGTGCCTACATGGGATTATATCGCCGTGCATGCCAGTGGCAGCATCGCGCTGATTGATGACCTGGAGGAAGCTCGAGTCGCTCTGAAGACTGTGGTAAATCATTTTCAGCCTGAGGTGCCGTGGGATATCAATGCGCTGCCTGAGGATTATCAGGCAGGGTTGCTGACAGGGCTGCAATGCTTCAGGATGCCCAATGCGACACTGGAGGGGGCATGGAAACTGAGCCAGGATAAACCCCGCAGCATCCGCATGGGCCTGGCCAACCACTTTATCCGCAGCAGCGACACCAGAGACAAAAAGCTCGGCGCGGAGATTAAAAACAGTTTCAGCAAAGGATGACCCATGTAAAAATCACCGCCAGCCGAAAAGAAGTGCTGCCTGCGTATGCCACAGCTGGCGCGGCAGGGGCAGACCTGAAAGCCGACATTGCATCTGCACTGACCTTGAACCCAGGTGAGCGCCGGCTGATTTCCACCGGCATCAGCATCCAATTGCCGGCGGGATATGAAGCGCAGGTGAGGCCGAGAAGCGGGCTGGCACTGAAACATGGCATCACGGTGCTCAACAGCCCAGGCACCATTGATGCAGACTATCGCGGGGAAATAGGGGTACTGCTGATTAACCTGGGAACGGAGGCTTACACCATCAATCCGCTGGAGAGAATCGCTCAGATGGTTGTGGCGCCCGCCGCTCAGGCCACTTTTACACTGACTGATAGACTTGATGAATCACTGAGGGGCGCAGGCGGATACGGCCATACAGGCAACTGACCCACCAGGCGATGCTGGGCAGCTATTCCGCAGCACCCGAGTGACGGCGCCTGAAAAAATAGCCCCCCGGGCCAGTGTTTGTTGCATGATGGAGCAGCCAGGTGCGCCAGGCCCACAGCCTTGCCTTGCCTCCCTTGCCATGCAGCCGTTTGTGGCTCTCGATAACCTCACTCAGCCCTCGCCACACGCGCTTGCTGCTCACTCCGCCTGGGGCGAACCGCACCAGCGGCCGAGCGATGTATCGAAAAGGCTCATCAGCTATGCGGGCCAGAAAGTCATAATCCATGGCGACCACCTTGTCTTGCCGGAACAGCCCGTACTGCCGATAGAGTGATGCCCGCACGAACATGGTGGGGTGCCCGATTTGGCGCATGCCCCTGTAGAGCAACTTTCGGCTGAAAGGCTTGCCGGCCACCATCCACTTGCCGCCGCGGTGCTGCTGATACTGTCCGTGCAGCCATTTGAGGTGCCCGTGTACCCTGAAAATCTCCCGCACCTGGGCCAGCACGCGGTTGTCGGCATAGGTATCGCCGGCGTTGTGCAGGTGGATAATGGCGCCTGATGAGCGCATGATGCCTTTGTTGAATGCATCGCTGATGCCATTGTCAGGCTCATTGATGGCGATTCGCCAGGGGGGCTGATGGGTGGTGGCCAGCCATCGCGCTATGTCGCCCTCAGTGCTTCCGTTTACGATGATGTGCTCAAGGGGCGGCTCGGTTTGGGCATCCAGCATGGCACAGGTAGCCTGCAAATCGGCCAGGTTGTTATGGCAGATGGTGATAACGCTGATGCTCGGCTCTGGTGCTTTCATCTGTGGATTGGGCGAAGATAAGGGGGCAAAAAAAAGCCCGCCCTATCCATTGCTGGACAGGGCGGGCCGTGGAGTTTATGGGCTTTGCGCCGCTGTGTTTATCGGATGACCGTTACAGTGCCCATATGGCTCTGCGGGTCGAGGCCGATCAGCTGGAATTCCCACACGTAGTAGTACACTCCTGCTGGCACATCGGTGCCGTCGTTCATGTTTTTGCCGTTCCAGTCATTGGTTTTGTCATTGCTTTCAAAGACCTTGCTGCCCCAGCGGTTGTAGATTGTTACTTTATATTCAATCTGGCCTTCGGCGCGCAGGTCAAACACATCGTTCACTCCATCACCGTTAGGGGTGATGACGTTGAATGGCTCCCAAACGCGTTTCAGCTGGATTGGCCGGCACACGGTGTCGGGGCAGCCGTTCTGGCTGAACGCAATCAGGCATACATCAAAGCTGTAATTATCAGCAGGCTGATTGATGACAGCAGGGTTGTATTCACGCGGCTCTTTGGGAATCGCGTTGAATGCATCGTAAACGAATGGAATGGTGTCAAACTTCTCGATGTCATCGCTGAGTTTCTGGCCGCTGCTGTTTTTAAACTGCCAGATGAATCTGACACCTGTATCGGTGGTGTTGACCAGTGTAAACTTGGCTTGGTTGGCCATTGAGCTATCTACTTCAAAGCTGGCTTTGATGCCCTCGACATATATATCCTTGATGGCTATGTTGTCGCAGGTGTAATCCTTGCCGTAAAGCTCGTATTTGTTCTGGCCTACCAGGGTAACACGCTTGTATCCAGTGGTGGTATAGGCATGGCGCACAGGTGAGTTGCTGGTGGTGCCCATGGTGGCGCCATCACCAAAGCTATATGCATAATTCTGGTAACCTGCTGAATCTGTAATGGGGCTGAATTCAGCCTCGGTATTCAGGCAGATGGTATCTGGGCCATTGACCCTTAGCTCGCCCTGCGGGAACACGGTAACGTGGAAGCGCGGCAGGCTTGGGTTGAGCACAGTATCGGGCCAGATGCCGATACAGTTGGTAAATGTACCTGTAAGCTTGTTGATGGCACTGTCGCTTTCAATCAGCTGGAAGGTGAATTTGCCAGGCTTGTTGAAGGTGAGGGTAACGATGGAATCTGAGCCTTGCCTGAAAGAATCTGAAGCATGGGACTCGGTGGTACCGTCGCTTTTCACCCAGTTATAGTTATTGGCCGTGATGTTGAGCACTTTTACCCTGACGGTGAGCGGCACGCAGCCGACAGAATCCAGCAGCTGGAACTGTGCAGGCGGCCCGACCACTTCAATGTAGCCTTTGGGGTCATTGGGATACTTCAGCTCCTCATCGGTGCAGCCCTGTGCGGTGCGCACTTTCAGGCTGACATCATATTCACCATTGTTGATGTATTCAAACGTCAGCAGGGTGTCGTTGGGGTCAGTACGCACAACCGATGGCCTGCCATCACCTGGGTTCCAGGTTCTTGATATCACACTGTCAACGATGATTGTATCCAGAATGATGCTGTCATATGGGAACAGGTGGAATGGCGGGTTGGCTGGGAAGCGTTTCACCACTCTGTCGGTATAGGCGGCATACTTGCGGCTGAGCTTAAAGTCGCCTGGCAATGATGGCTCGATGTGGGTACGGTCGGCGAATTGTGCAAATTGCGGTGCGCAATACAGCAGGGTGTCGCCTTCAGGTTTCACAGCGAAATCTGCATCCACGCTGATCACTTTCACCAGTTTGCGGCGGCGGGTGTTCAGGTAGCAGTCGTTGCTGTCGTTTGTAAACATGGTGATGTCATACACACCTGGTTTTTTATAGATGTAATATGGCTTGTTTTTCTTGTCATACAGCATCACATCGCTTTTGTTGTCCCCATCCACATCCCATTGCACGGCAAATTCCTGTGTAAAGCCTGCGCTGCGTTTCCAGCTTGGGTTTTTCAGTTTGCGCAGGAAGATGGGGTCGCCATCCCAGAAGGTATCTATTTCATTCAGACACTCTTCAAGGGGAAGCGGACACTCGGTGGTAAAATAGCGGATTTTATGGTCAAATCGGACCGTATCACCTACGCAGGCAATGGAGTCATTGGTCCAGAAAGTGGCATAGTGCCCCACGATAAGCCGAGTTTCACCCAGCGAGATACAACCATTGGCATTTTCAGCCTGCGATTGCAGTTTATACATCCCAGGCATGGGCAAACTGATGCGCACAGTATCATGCACACCGATTGTGGTGGTGGGCACAAAAGTTACATCATCGGCAGGGCGGTGGCCCAGCTGCAGATACCTTTCAGCATTTTTGATGACCAGTGGCAGACGGCTCGATGCTGGGGGGCAGGATGTTGAACTGACGCATCACCTCGTGAAAGTCTTCGGTGTAGCGCTTCACAATTTCCATTGGCTCAAGCTGTTCAAGGCGAGCTTTCTTGGC
>CBDTVD010000135.1:0-5606 GCA_965363965.1 uncultured bacterium | reverse complement strand
CCCGAAGCGCAAGTGAGAGGTTGGCCGAGGGGGTAACGATGATGGCATTGTTACCGCCGAGCTCCAGCAGCGGGCGGCCAAGCCTGGCCATCACTGCCTGGCCCACCGCCCTGCCCATCCGTACCGAGCCTGTGGCAGAAATCAGCGGCAAGCGCCGATCATGGCTCATCATCTCACCCAATCGGTAATCGCCGTTGACAAGGCTGAAAATCCCCTCGGGCAGATTGTTTTCAGCAATCACCTCACCCACAATCTGCTGAACGGCGACCGCGCATAGCGGAGTTTTTTCTGATGGCTTCCAAATGCTCACGTCGCCGCAAACAGCTGCCAGCATGGCATTCCATGCCCACACAGCCACGGGAAAATTAAAGGCTGAAATGATGCCCACCACCCCAAGCGGATGCCATTGCTCAAACATTCTGTGGTCAGGGCGTTCACTGGGCATGGTGAGGCCATAGAGCTGCCTGCTGAGCCCGACAGCAAAGTCGCATATGTCTATCATTTCCTGCACTTCGCCCAGCCCTTCCTGCAGGATTTTTCCCATTTCAAGGCTGACCAGTATGCCGAGCGGTTCTTTTCTCTCTCTGAGTTTGTTGCCAATCTGCCGGACAATTTCACCCCTGCGTGGTGCCGGCACGGTACGCCAATAAAGAAATGCCTGCTGTGCTGTGCGCACTACTCCATCGTAATCCTGGGATGAGGTTTCGCCTACGTTCCCAATTTCACGGCCATGCACAGGTGAAAGCACGGCAGGGCGCATTGAGCCTGAGGCAATTGAGTATTGACCAGTCCAGGTACCAGAATTTTGCGCGCTGAGTTTCAGCGATTGAAGGGCAGTTAAAATGGAAGAGTCCTCGGTAAATTGCATTGATAATTTTTTTTGCGGCTAACGGGGGCAAAACTACTGGGTAATTTGCAGCTGCATTTACCCCATTGAAAATGAAACGGTTACGATTGGTGCTTTTCCCGCAACATGGGCTTGCAGAGAAAAAATGATGATACCAAACATTTGCAGGGTGCCGAGGTTAATAGCCTAACAAGCACAAAAAGATACAACAATCAACAATATCAATCAGACTATGAAAGCAATCAAAACAATCTTGGTGGCAGCACTTGCCACCGTTTCATCAGCTGCCTTTGCGCAGGGCATTCCAGGCGGCGCAATCCTTATGGGTGGTACGCTCGGTTTTTCTTCTTCAGGATCTTCTACCACTGTCAGTGGCACCAGCATTCCTGAATATGAAGCTTCAACCGGCAGCCAGTTCCAATTCAGCCTTGCGCCAAAATTGGGTTACTTCTTCGCCGACAACTTTGCGGCCGGTATGACAATCAACTTTTCAACCAGCAGCCGTACCACAAAACAAAACGACAATCCGCTCGATACCACTGATGCCCCCAGTGAAAACACAGAAAGCGAAACTCAATTGCTTGCTGGCCCATTCTTCAGGTACTACTACTTCCCAAGCCGCCGCGTAGGTATTTTTGGTGAGGTTGAAATTGGTGTAGGTGCCGGTTCAACTGGTGGCGACCAAAACACAGTTTCGGCTGGCCAGTTCAGCTTCGGAGTTGGACCAGGTCTCACATTCTTTGCCAACGACATTGTAGCCATTGAAGCCCTGCTGAAATATAATCTGCTCACTCAAAATCAGTCTTACACTGTAACAAATCCTTTGACCAATACGAGTGAGAGCCGTACATCAAAAATTGCCATCAGCAAAATTGACTTTGGTGTAGGCTTCCAGTTTTATTTCAACCGTGTCATCGGGGGTAACCCAGGTGCAGGTGATGTAAACTAAAGCACTCACAATTTAAACTGTAAGGCTACTGGTTAAAGAAAGCAGCCGAGCATGACAATGCCCCGAGGCAGGTTCAAAGAACCATCTTCGGGGCATTTTTCATTTAACGGTGGACCAGTAACGGTGGACCAGGTGCCAATGTGGGGGCAGAGAATTTACTGCGCAAAAAACCCAGTGCCCCAACCTGAAGAATAGGTAGGCAGCACTGGGCTTATGGGTTTCAGGAATTTGCTGCGGCTCCCGGCCAACCTGGGTTTAGCTTAATTTTTGGGTTTGCAGCACATAGGGAGTTTTTTCACTCCTTTTTCCTCGCCTTTAACGTCATCGGCATCATAACCGAGTTTCGCGATTGTGCTGCGGAGGGCTGCTGCATCCGTTTTTTCATCATTAAAGGTAACCATCACCACCTTGGTGTCAAGGTTTAGTTCAGCTGCCTCAACGCCTTTGCTCTGCAGCAAAGCTGTTTCGATGCGCTCCTCACACTCGCCGCAAACGGCATTGGTTTGTATTTTAATCTGCTTGCCAGGGCCGCCCGCCATCAGAAGAAGTATGGGAAAGGCAAGGCTGAATATGGCTGATTTTATCATTTTCATATCCATATAGTGCCAAATGCTGTGCCAAAAGGGCAATCTGCCTTTTAGTCTTTGGTTACTGACCCGCTGCCGGAAATGTTACTGTTTACTTTGCTGGGGTTGCCGCGATAATGCACATTGCCGCTGCCTGAAATATCAACATCCAATTCAGATGATACAGATACTTCAGCACGGCCGCTTCCGCTGATTCTTGCGTTGGTGATGCTGGTTTGCAGCCCGAATCCCTGATAAAGCCCGCTCCCCGAAATGTTTACGCTTTGTTTATCAGCAGTGCCAAATGCCTCAATGTTGCCGCTGCCGCTGATGCGCACATCCAGATTCTGGGCTGATAGGGGCACCGAAATTTTGCCGCTTCCGCTTACATCCATTTCCCAATTGCTGCCTGGGAAAGTGTCATGGCCGAAAACATATCCGCTGCCGCTTACGTCTATTCCATCAAGTGTGGTGAGGTAAACAGTGGCCTTCATCGCTTTGCGCGGGCTTCGGCAGCATTTGGTGCCTATTTCAAGCGTGTTGCCGCGAACCTCAATTTTTACATGGCCCAGCATTCGGCGCTCTACTTGATATTCAACGTAATTACGGTCGCTTTTCACCAGATTCACATCCCAGGAACCTGTTACTGAAATATCGCTGAATTGGCCCAGGTCTTTGGATTCGGGCACAATTTCCAGGTTTTCTTTTTTGCATCCGCCCAGGGTGAGCAAGCCTGCAAAAAGCAGATAGAAAATAGGGGTTTTCATCCTGCAAAAATAGTCATGCAGAGCAAGTTGACTCTGGTTCTCAGCAGGATTTTTATTCTGGCCTTTGCCTGGGCCAGGCTGCGCGGAGAATCCCGATAACGATAAGGCAGAGATAAATTTTCACAGTGCCTGTACCATTCCCGATGTAAAAATTCCTCATGGCCAGAAAAATCGCCGCTGATGCCCCTATGCAGCAGCCAACAAAAAGCAAACTGGGCCGAAAAGCAGCAGCTTCCTCAGCCTGAATGTTGTTTATGGATTCTTCCGCCGGCTCTGCGCGATGGGCGCTGCCGGCAGGCGATTGATAGACTGGCTCAGCAGGCGGATATCGCTTTCTGTATGCCCGCAGATAATCGTAGTCGTCGCGTTTTTTTGGGTCGCCCAGCACGTCATATGCCCGCTGGATGCGCACAAATTGGTCCTGGGCATATGGCGCACGATTCCGGTCGGGGTGCCACTTGAGGGCCAATTTTCTGTAAGCAAGTTTTATTTCCTCGGCGCTGGCCCCAGCGCCGATTCCCAGCACAGCGTAGTGGTCTTCAGTCATCACTCCAGCCGTTTGCCCAGCAGCACCTTCACCCCAAATGCACCATCTGCCACCCTGTAAACTGCTCGGTTCACATTGCCGCTTGGGTCAGCCAAATCGCTTTGGGCAAAAGTGAGCATGTGCCAGTAATAATTCAACTCAGCGTCATCAGCTCTTATTGTCAGGGGGAAATCTATCGTCTCTATATTGATTGATTCGCCATCCTGCAACAGGTAATTCACCTCACGCACGGGGCCATGGCCCAGATAGTTGATCGCCAAGAAGAGTGCACTGAAAAAACATCCCACACCGAGCCAGCAGAAAATGATTACCTCGGTCAAAAAACGCGGATGCCGTTTGCTGAACCTCTGGTAATAAACCAGCATCGCCACTGCTGCAGCCACCAGAATGATTGCGGTGATGGCATCGGCTGGGAAAAAGGTGCGATAAGAAAGGAATGCAGTGGCAGGGGCAAGAATGAATAGCCCAGCGAGGGCCATATTGAGGGTTAAAGTGTTGACCTCGCTGCGCGGGCGGACGGCATCCATTGATGTTAATTATGAAACCCTCCTTACAGCCGCGCCCGCACCTGGCTGGCTGCCGATGGGTTGGCTGCCAGCATGCGCCCCAAGATGTCTCGAGGCGAAGCTTTCAGGCCTGCGCTGCCTTCCTGCACCACAACCACCATCCTTAGCGATTGGTACACGCGTTCCGGTTGAAATTCGGTAAGCTGGTCTTCTGATACGGTCAGCCTAACCAGGCTGTCAGTGGGCAGGTTCTGCAGCATCGTGCCCAATTCGCCGCCGCTTTGCGCTTTGGAAAGGTCAAGATATTTTACATGCCGCAGAGCTTCCAATTCCTGAAGATAGGGGGGCAGTTTACCGATAATGGTGAGGCCTGAAAGATTAAACAGCCCGCCGATTGTGCCGAGTGCGCCCTCCATCTCTGCTCCTTTGATAATCAGGCTCAGGTTTTTCGGCAGGGTGAAAATCGGGGTGAGTGCTGAATTGTATGGTACACTTAGTTTTTCCAGCCCCATCGGGCGAACCCAAGTTGCAAATGTGCTGGCCTCAGCCGGATTGAGGCTCAAAATGCTCAGACTTTTCAAATGCAGATTTTTGGGGGCATTGGCGAAATCGGCACTGGAAATGCTGAGGGCCTCAAGTTTATCGAGCTGCTGGATGGCCATCCAGTTCTCGGCAGTTAATCGTGCGGTAGGCAGATTGAGCGTTTGAATGGAAGGCACAGTGCTGAGCATTGCCGCAAGGGACGCCGACTGCATGGGCCCCAATACAGTGAGGGTAAGGCTCCTCAATGCCGAGAATTTGCTGAAGTCGGGCAACGGGCCTGGCTTGCTGATGGTCAGGGCAAGCGACTCAAGGTTGGTAAAATTTCCAGCAGGCATTGCCCCTTCCAGCACCCTGAGGCTGGGGGATGTTTTGCCATTGTAAGCCAAAGTTTCCAAAGGGTTGCCCTGCACGTATAAACGGTCGAGGGCTGGCAAGCCCAGCACACTCTCAGGCACCTCTGAAAGCCGGTTATAGGAAAGGTCAAGAACCCTGAGTGCCCCAAGCCCGCCCTTTACTTCAGGCAGCACATTGATGCCGCACCCGCTTAAATCGAGCATCACCAAATTGGGCAGCCCGAAAATCATCGCCAAATCAGCTATTGACAGAGGCGATTGGCTGTTTATTTTCAGGTCTTGCACACCAGCCAGCACAGGGGCTGCCGGAAGTTTCTCACCCACTTTCAGTATCAGATGCAGGCGCTTGCCTGCCTCCGCACCTTTTTCGGCCCCACCCGTGCTGCGTGTTATGGGCATCATCAGCAGGGCAGTGGTATCGGAACTGCTGGGCGATTTTGTTACTGTGCTTTTTGGATTCTCTTTAACTGGCTTTTTGGTTTGGCCGCCTGCAGGAACAAGCCACAAAGAGGCGAGGAGAAAAATAAT
>CBDTVD010000134.1:0-5639 GCA_965363965.1 uncultured bacterium | reverse complement strand
AGCATGGGGGGCATTTAATTTTGTCTTTACCATCAATACCGAGGAAGAGGCATATATCTCAGCCCACTTGGATAAAGCCCAGAAAACTATCCTGATGCCAATGGGGATTGACCTTTCCACCTGGCCGCCTTTATGGAAACCGCCGACTGCCACTGCTTTGCGATTGGGGTACTATGGCAGCCTGACCACGCCGCACAACCGCAGGGATGCCATCAGCTGTGTCGAGGAGATTATGCCAGCAATATGGGCAATTTGGCCCCATGCAGAATTCTGGATTGTTGGCAACAATCCAGGGCCCGAGATTGAGGCCCTCACTGCTGACAGCAGGGTAAAGGTTACTGGCTTTGTTGACCATGTGCAGGATGTGCTTGGCAATCTGCACCTGCTGCTTTGCCCGTGGAAAGGCAAATACGGCTTCAGAAGCAGAATTGCTGAAGTGATGGCCATCGGCCTGCCCACTGTAACCACATATGACGCTGTTGATGGAATGGAACTGGAAGATGGGGATGGTCTGATGCTCTGCACCACTAATGATGAAATTGAGGGCCGTGCAATCGCATTGCTGAAAAATTTGCCCGAGCTTGAGCTATTGAGCCAAAAGGCAATTGACACCTCGAGGAAACTTTTTTCAGTCGCAAATACCTATGGCGCTGGGTTACGGCAGTTATCTGAAGCTGTGGCCCAATAAAATCAGGGTTTTACCTTCGCCTGCATTGGCATGCAGATCAAGTTTGTAGGTTACGGGGGGGCGTTCGACGCGCATTTAATTAATTCTTCAGCCATTGTAGAGCTCGGCGGAAAAAAGATATTGATAGATTGCGGTCATAGCGTATTTCCGCGATTGGTAACGCTCAATCTCCACACAGAGATTGATTTTGTGCTGATAACCCATTTGCATGATGACCACGTTGGCAGCCTGTCATCGCTGCTGCTTTGGCGGGCCATTAAAAATGGCGGAAAACAGCTGACAGTGCTGTATCCCAACGATCAATTTAAAACCACCCTTCATGATTTTTTGAAAGTGAGCATGCTGCAGCCTGAAAAGTATTGCAGGTTTCAGCCCCTCTCTTCTTTGAGCGGGATCCACTTCATTAACACATCTAACAAGCACGTAAGAGGCATGCCCACCTATGCCTATTATTTTACGCAGAATGGCAGAACAATCGTTTATTCAGCTGATCTGGCTGATACAGCTTTCCTGATGGAAACCCTTTGGAAATCGGGCATCAGGGGGGCAGAAGTTTTTCATGATGTTACCTATTCTGAGCAAGCCAAAGGTCATGCATTTTATCGGGAAGTTGAACCATATCAGAAATATTATCAGATCAGGGCATATCACTGCGACCCTGCGCTGAAGCCAGCCGATTGTCAGCTGCCCCACGTAGCAAATTTCCCAGAATTTTTATTTACTGAATAACAATCTCCTTCAGGGCGATAAGCGCAAGCCTATATCCATCCAGCCCCAGCCCTGAGATTATTCCCCTGCAGTATTTTGCTGTCAGGCTATGCTGCCGAAACTCCTCACGTGCATGGATATTACTGATGTGGACTTCGATGACAGGAATGCTTATGGCAGCGAGTGCATCAGCCAGGGCAATTGAGGTGTGGGTGAGTGCCCCGCCATTCATCACTATACCATCCACATTGTCTGCAGCCTGCTGAATTGCATCAATCAATCCACCCTCATGGTTGGACTGAAAAACCGAAATTTCGAGCTGAGGAAAGGATGCCCTCAGGCTTTCCACGAAATCTTCAATGGATTGGCTGCCATAAATTTCCGGCTGCCGCCGGCCCACCCAGTTCAGGTTAGGGCCATTAAGGATTAGGATTTTCATCAGCTGACAATGATGGCATGGCTTGGGCTGCGCCAGAATCATCCTTAACTACTATTGGCTTGAGGCCATGCTCAATTTTCAGTTTTTCAGCGTATTTGTCCGCGTACATTGCCACTCGATTGATGCTGAGCTGGATGGTTTCTTTCGAAAGGTAATCAACTTCCCTGATGGTCTTGAAGTAAAGGCCCTCCTTAAACATCACTATCGCTACTTCAATAAACTGATAGTTCAGTTCAAGGACCCTCCTCATCAAGTCCGCTTGCTGAAACTCGGGCATGATGCCAATGGGTGACATGATCTGGAAGTAACTGCGCTCCTCAGTGGGAACATACCAAATGTCCACCCAGAGTTCACCAAATTTTGTAGGGATGGTGTACTGCCCCTCATCATTTCGGCACGCAGCAGGGTTGACATCAAAGTCCATCATCACACCTTCAACAAGGCTGATGGTTGGCGATAAATCCGGCGTCATTTCGCTGTTTGCGCGTCGCTGAAAACGGCCATCATGTCAGCGCTGATGCCTACGCTGCTGTATCCCCCATCGTGATATAAGTTCTGCATCGTCACCATTCGGGTCAGGTCACTGAAAAGGCTGATGCAATAGCTGGCACAATCGTCTGCACTGGCATTGCCGAGCGGGGACATTTTATTGGCGAACTCATAAAACACATCAAATCCACCTACGCCTGAGCCTGCGCTGGTTACTGTCGGGGATTGGGAAACGCTGTTTATCCTCACACCTTTCTTGGTACCATAATGATATCCAAAACTCCTGACAATGCTTTCAAGGGTAGCTTTAGCCTCTGCCATATCACTGTAATCAGGGAATGTGCGCTGTGCCGCAATGTAGCTCAGGGTTACCACACTGGCGCCCTGGGCAAGTGCATCCTGCTTCATGCAGCATTGCAGCACTTTGTGCAGGGAGATGGCCGATATATCAAGCGTCTTTTGAAAAAAGCCATAATCAATGTCGGTATAGGAACGTTTTTTTCTGACGTTAGGCGACATCCCCACGGAGTGAAGAATGAAATCAAGGGGCCCGCCCAATTTTTCGACACTCTCAGAAATCAGATTATTGACTTCTTCAATCACAGTAACATCAGCTGCAATAATGGGTGCATCACATTGCTGGCCGAGGCCGTTCAAAGTCCCCATTCTTAAGGCGAGCGCTGTATTTGTGAGCGTGAATGCCGCTCCCTCTTCTTTTGCTTTTAATGCTACGCGCCATGCAAGGCTGCGGTCATCAAGCGCACCGAAAATGATTCCGCGCTTGCCAGCCAAAAGGTTGTATGCCATATGGGCAAAGGTAGGTTGCTGCATTGCACCCCTGCCCCGATTATCTTTGCCATCAAGGGAGAATTTTTTGTGAAGCCCCGCTTTTCCTTTTTCGCATGCATCATCCTGCTGATTATTTCAGCTGGCGCAATGGCAATGCCAACAGATTCCATCGGGATCAAGTGGGTTACAGGACGAAAAATGATTGCCCACAGCATAGACAAAGGCGAGACCCTGTATGCTGTATCGCGAAAGTATAAAGTTGGAATAGACCTTATAAAGGAATACAATCCTGATTATTTTGGCCCAAGAGGATATAATCAGGGAGACATTGTGTATGTGCCCATCGGCCCCAGGCCTGAAGGTCAGCCGATACCTGCACCAAAAGTCAAGGAGACCCCGCAGCAGGGCCCTGCTGCTGTGCTCACCCAAACTCCAAAACCTGCTCCGGCACCAGTTTATCACACAGTAAAACCAAAGGAAAGCCTCAGTGCTCTTTCTCGGCAGTATCACATCAGCATCGCTGAACTGATGGAGAAGAATCATCTGACAACCACAGGCCTGGATATTGGCCAAGTTCTGCTTATTTCAGGAACACCCCTTAATTCCAAAATTGAAGCTGACAAGCTGGTGCCCGGCAAAGGCGAAAAGTTCAGCCCAAAAATCATTGCGGCCTACAATCCCGAAATATCCGGTAAATCAGCAACTGTTCAAGTAAATGAAAAGGTTACTGCGAGCGCTATAGACGATGGTTCAGTTGAATCCACGCGTGCACTTGGCTTGCACTCCTCAGCCCCTGCTGGCACACTGATTAAGGTTACCAACCCCATGAATGGACAGAGCCTGATTGTCAAGGTGATTGCCAGCATGCCAAAAGACAATCAAAACCCCAACTGCACCATGAAGATTACAAGGTCTGCAGCAGAAAAACTTGGGCTGAGGGACAATTATTTTGTGGTCCAAACCCAATACAGCAGAGCTGAATAACTCGGCCTTTACAAGTTCTGCTTCCGGTGGACGCTTTGCCCGGGCGAGCAAATGGCTGATGGCTTCAATGGGCGCTGCACTCAGCTTGCCCCCTGCTTTCCTGAGTATCACCACTGCACTGATTATTCTTTTTGGCATTTTCTGGCGAATCAAAACCAGGCAAGCCCCACGTAACAATGTGCTTTGGCTCACCTTATTGCTTGCGTTGGTATCGCTAACCCCCTGGTTTGGAGAGATGAAAGGATATGGAGACTTAATTATTAGGCAGCTGCCTCTTTTTCTGCTTCCTATGGCCATCAGTGCCCCACCATTTGCAGTGAGTGCGGAGAAATTCTTTTCAGGGATGGCCATTGCCGCAGCTGGAGTGGGTTTGGTGACTTTGGGGGACTACCTTCTTCATTTTCAGGAGATGAATGCGGGGCTTTCGCGCAGCAAAGGGATTTTGATTGCCACGGGTGTCAATCACATTTATTATAGCCTGATTGCTGCGGTTGCTTGCCTTTACTGCATCTCAAAATCTAAAATAACCTCGGCAGCTGGGCAATTGAATTTGGCGCTAACGATAATTCTGGTAATCGTGCTGCATACCATCTGCGCCCGCACAGGTTTGCTCGCATTCTATTTTGGTGCTGCCATTTTTGCCTTGCTCTGTTTTCGTTCGAAGGCTTTTAAATTGCAAGTAATTGTTTCAGCATTTTTGGTGCTTTGCGCTGCAGGATTTGCCATCTCAGCCATTCCTTCCCTAAAAGCAAGAATGCAAAATGCAATGGAGGATGTGAGGCTTTATCAGACCAAAGGTGATTTAAACTATCGCTCCATCTCCACGCGGCTTGTGGCTGCTGAGCTGGCCTGGGATATTTTCATGCATCATCCTTTGACTGGTGTAGGGGTCCAGAATCTCCAAAGTGAAATGGCAGCGGAATATGCTGAAAAATATCCTACCCTGACAGCTGATAATCAAATATTGCCGCACCAGCAGTTGCTTTTTTATGCGGCATCAGCGGGGGTGCTGGCTCCCCTCCTTCTCCTGCTGATTTTTGTGGTCAGCATCTGCCGGGCATCGCCTTTTGAGGCCGCTATTTTGTGTTTACTGTTTGCAGCCATGATATCAGAGGCGATTTTGCAGCGCCAAGTGGGCATTGCGCTGTTTGCTGCCCTGATAGGCTTATTTTCCTACCGTCAGTTCAGGTAGCGGGCCACGATGGGCAAACGGCGGCCGCTGCCGAACGCTTTGTTGCTCACCCTTAAAATAGGCGGGGCCTGAAAACGCTTGAATTCGCTCCTGTTAACCATGCTCAGTATTCTGTCCACCAATTCAGGCTCAAAACCCATTGATTTCAATTCTGTCGGGCCTTTCCGCATTTCGATGTATTGATGCAGCAGCGGATCAAGAATGTTATAGGGCGGCAGGCTGTCCTCATCTTTCTGGTCTGGACGCAACTCCGCTGACGGAAATTTCTGAATGATTTCAGCAGGGATTATTTCTCCGTGCGTTTCATTCAGATATTCAGCCAGGTGATAAACCTCCGTTTTATACAAATC
>CBDTVD010000133.1:0-5642 GCA_965363965.1 uncultured bacterium | reverse complement strand
AGGGGGCAAAGTTACCCTCTGCCATCAGCCTTGTTTTCCGGCGCGGCGATACCTTTGCGCCCCCTACTTGTCTGCCCATGCCCAGCCAAACCCTGAACCCTGTCTATGTAATTGATGCCGTGCGCACCCCTGTAGGGAAACTCGGCGGCTCGCTGAGTACCGTCAGGCCTGATGACCTTGCCGCTGATGTGCTGAAAGCCATTGCCAGGCGGAACCCGTCGCTCGATTTAGGCCGGCTGGAAGAGGTCATCCTCGGTGCTGCCAACCAGGCAGGTGAGGACAATCGAAATGTCGGGCGAATGGCAGCCCTACTGGCAGGCCTCCCCCTGGGAGTAAGCGGTACCACTGTCAATCGGCTATGCGCCAGCGGACTCCAGGCCATCACCGATGCGGCCCGCGCCATCATGGTCGGCCACGGTGATGCCTATATCGCCGGCGGAACCGAGAGCATGACACGCGCCCCATTCGTGATGGGAAAGGCTGAAAAGGCCTTCGACCGCAATGTCGAAATCTACGATACTGCCCTCGGCTGGCGATTTACCAACCCCGCCCTCAGCGCCCTGCACTACCCCTACGTAATGGGCGAAACCGCCGAGAATGTCGCCGAAAAATACGGCATCACCCGCGCCGAGCAGGATGACTTTGCATTCCACAGCCAGCGCAAGTGGAAAGAGGCCAATGAAGCGGGCAAATTCAAAGATGAAATCGAGCCCGTATCCATCCCTCGACCTAAACAGGAACCCCTTACTTTCAGCACCGATGAGCACCCGCGATTCAGCGACCATGCCACGCTCGCCAAGCTCAAGCCAGCCTTCAAAACCGATGGAACGGTAACAGCGGGCAATTCAAGCGGGCTTAACGATGGGGCAGCCGCCCTGTTACTGGCGGATGAAAAAACCCTCCGAGACATGGATGTCAAACCGCTGGCGAGGGTGGTCAGCATGGCCGCCGCCGGCGTTGACCCTGCCTATATGGGCATCGGCCCAGTCCCCGCCACCCGAAAAGCGCTCCGCCGTGCAGGACTTAAAGCAGAAGACCTCGACTTGATCGAACTCAACGAGGCATTTGCCAGCCAGGCCATCGCCTGCATCCGAGACCTCGGCCTTAATCCCGATATAGTCAATGTCAACGGCGGCTCCATTGCCATCGGCCACCCCCTTGGCTGCAGCGGGGCACGGATTAGCACCACTCTGCTCCATGAAATGAAGCGCCGAGGAAGCCGCTATGGCCTGGCCACCATGTGCATCGGGGTAGGGCAGGGCATGGCCATCATTTTCGAAAGGGCATAAATCGCCATCTTATAGGTTTCAGCCCCAATCGGGCATGGGGATTACAGTTATTGTCCTCAGCATTTTCTCACTTGGTTTGGGTCCGGCAAAATTGCTCATGCTCTTATCCCCGCATAGGTTAACGCCGCCCTAATGGCTGTTAATTACCTATCATCCTTGCATATTCCAATTTTTTTGATTGTAATGACGATGCTGGGGTAAATTTGCAATGTAATTTCTTTTTCAGCACAACATGCCGCGTACCTCCGCCCTTTTCCTCTTCCTGCTGATTGGTTTATCGGCTTTTGCCAGCCCTGTGGGTCAAAAAACTGCAGCAATTGCAGCAGCTGGCTTCAGCGCACAGCATCGCCTATCATCCAGCAACGCCCTGCTGCTGGCCTATACCGACCGCACAGCCAGTGGTGCAGTCAATTGGTACGTCTTCAATTCACCTGATTCCCACAGCTATGTGATCATTGCAGGCGATGATGCCAGTTACCCCGTCCTCGGCTACAGCAATCAAACCTATTGGGGCGGCGCCGATATACCGAGCAACTTGGCCAAAATGCTCGAGAACCTCAAAAACCAGATGCGCCAGATTGTGCGCGATGGCATGGGGGCCACCCCCGAAATCAGCCAGGCCTGGCAGGCACTGCAAACGCCACTCACCAATCTGCCACTGGCAACTGAAGCCGTTTCGCCGCTGGTAAAAACAGTATGGAACCAGGCACCTTATTACAATGACAAGTGCCCATACGATCCCAACGAAAAGAAAAGGGCCGTTACAGGCTGTGTGGCAACAGCCATGGCCCAGATAATGAACTTTTGGCAATACCCTGAGCAGGGCACCGGTTACCATAGCTATAAACACGACTATTTCGGCACCCTCTCTGCCAATTTCTCGCAAAGCGTTTACAACTGGGCGGCAATGCCAAACAGGGTAACATCAAAAAACGATGCTGTCGCCCTGCTGATGAGCGACCTCGGCGTCAGTGTCGAAATGGATTATTCGGTGCAGTCCAGCGGCGCATATGTGCTGGAAGATGATGCAGGCCCAAGCGGCCATTGCAGCGAGTATGCCCTGAAAAATTATTTCGGTTACAGCCGAAACCTCCACGGTGAGCGCAGAGAAAATTACTCCGATGCCCAATGGAACAGCCTGATGAAGGGGGAAATTGATGCAGGCAGGCCCATCTTGCATGCCGGTTTCGGGACGGGCGGCGGACACGCTTTTGTATGTGATGGGTATGACAACAGCGACTATTTCCACTTCAACTGGGGCTGGAACGGTTCCTACGACGGGTACTTCATCAGCAATGCCCTCAACCCCACAGGCGTGGGCACTGGCGGCGGAACCGGCGGATATAACAGTTATCAGCAAATCATAGTCGGCCTGGAGCCAGACGAGCCGCAAAATGGAGGCGAAACCGTAAAAATTTCACTCTACTCAGGCATCACGGGCACCCCGCTGCCAGTGATTTGGGGCCAGGGCTTTAAAATTTATGCCAGCCTGCTGAACCAGGGAACAAAAACTTTCGAAGGCGACTTAGGTGCCGCTTTGTTCGACGAACTGGGCAATTTTGTAGATTGGGTAGATGAAATTTCCTCTGCCAGTGCCCTCAAACCCAATTACTATTTCAATGCAGTGGAGTTTGCAAGTTCAGGAATTTCAAAAGCCTTCCCAGGTACCTATCAGGTCGGCATCTATTATCGCCCCAAGGGAGAAGATGATTACCTGCCTGTGAGCGACTACAATGGAAACACCAACTTCCCTACCCTGAAAATTATCCATGATGCTGACATGGAGATGCATTCAGATTTCACCTTCAGCACAACCGAGGTTACCAAAGGAAAACCATTGACTGTGAAAGCAAAAGTGGGCAACTATGGAAACTCTGCTTTCAAAGGCAATCTCTATGTGGGTTTTTATGACCTGGAAGGCAAAGCAATCGCTGAAATCGAAGAACTGAAGAATGCCAGCCTCGCCAATGGGTATTTCACTGAATATACTTTCAGCACCTCGTCAGTCGGTGTCGAGGCTGGCTCTTATCTGGTGGCCATGCTTTTTCAGCCCTCAGGCAGCAATTATGGCCTGGTGGGCAGCACATTTTTCAGCAACCCGGCAAGGGTCATTGTAAAAGACCAGCCTGTGCCAGCCGATAAATATGAAAGCAATAATTCTGCTGGCGCCGCCTACCGAATCAGCCCCAGCTGGGCTGCCAACAATGCGGCATGGGTATCTGCAGGCAGCAACCTGCACACTACTGATGACCTGGATTATTATCGCCTCAGCTTGCCCCAGGGTTATTCCTATACCTTAAAGCTCACCGCCAAAGATGAGGGCAACAGCCAGAACTTCTCGGTTGACATGGTGCTTTCATATTCCGTTGATGACGGCAAAACCTGGAGCGATCCTTTTGACGATGGCGTTCCTGGCTCACTTACCGTCGCTGGCCCAGCAGAGGTCTTGGTACTGATGGCTCCTTATTTTCCAGGCTCGCTTGGCAGCTATGAGATGCGCGCCGAATTGGGTCGCTCTCCCCTCAGTGCCATTCAGCCCTCGGATATGGGTGCCTTTAGCATTTATCCCAATCCCGCCAATGGCTTTATCACTATTAAAGGGGGGCAATCGGCAATCACTGCGTATAGGGTGGTCTCATCAACCGGCCAGGTTGTCCAATGCCCATCAAGTTTGGGGAATGGCCGCCTGGATATCAGCCACCTGGCCCCAGGCATTTATCTGCTTCAGGCCGAAACAAGCGCCGGCATTCTGCAGGGGCAGTTCATCAAGCAATAGCTGTCGGGGCGGCCCCTCGCTCCAAGTACCACGGCCGGCAGAGGGCGATTCTTTCAGCCCCCGTGTGCGCAACTGATGGGGCTTGGCCCTATCTTGGCCGCACTTTGGGCGAAACAATAACCAATCAGCAGGGCGCTTTCTGGCCAAGCCTTCGGCATCTGCGGCTGGCTTTCAGCCTTTTCCTGCTGCCGATTTTCCTTTTTGCCCTCAGCTCAGTGCCCCAGCCTGATTGGCTTCTTGCTGCCGAAATTTTTATCATTCTCCATTTGCTGCTCTCCCCCGCCAGCAATGCCTACAACAGCTGGTATGATAAAGATGTGGGGCCGATAGGCGGCCTGGCTCATCCGCCCCCTGTGCACAAAGGGCTGCTTACAGTGGCATGGGGGCTTGATGCGGCAGCCCTTATCTGGGGATGGTTCGTCAGCCCCGCTTTTGCTGCCGGCCTGCTGCTGTATGGCATCGTCAGCAAACTCTATAGCCACCCCCGCGTGCGCCTCAAGCGATATCCTTTCATCAGTTTGGCCGCCGCAGCCGTTTTTCAGGGGGGGCTTACATATGCCATAATAGTCGAGGGGCTGGGGGGCTGGCCCGCCGACCTCTATTCGTTTTTCCTGGGCATCGCTGCCGCAACGGCCATGATTGCCGCATTTTACCCGATGACCCAAATTTACCAGCACGATGAAGATGCGCACCGCGGCGACCTCACCGTCAGCCGAGCAGTAGGCCTCCGAGGAACATTTTACCTCAGTGCCGGCCTTTTTGCTCTGGCCGATGTGCTCTTTTTTCTGCACTATTTCGCTTTGCATCAGCGCCTGAGCTTTTGGGTGATGCAGGCATGCCTGCTGCCAGCCATTGTATATTTCGCTTTCTGGTACATACAGGTGTTGCACAGCCCAGCCAGAGCCAGCTATGCTGGGGCCATGCGCCTCAATGCGCTCGCCGCCGGCGGTATGATTCTGTTCTTCCTCACACGATTGCTGGCGTGAAATCTGCAAACGTTTCTTGCCGCCAAATCTGTTTTTCATAAATTGTTCGCTGTGCCATGCAACCATCTGCGCGGGTGCGGAGTCTAACAAAAAGTGAAAAGGCAAACACCTGCGGGCCCAATATTGATAATTCCAGGTTTATGCTGTCAGCGTTCAAAATCTCACCTCTCACAAATCGCAAAAAGCACCGCTAAAAATGGATAATACCCAAAGGATTGACCAGTTTATCCCGTCTGGCTCCGTAAATTTGAAAATCGAAACGGGAGTGCCGTGCCTGCAAAGGCCGCAGCCCGCCCAAGAAATAAAAAAATACATGAAGAAACTTTTCGCATTGATGGGGCTTTTTGCCTTGCTGGCAGGTATTGCACCGCAGCAGGCCCAGGCCAGCCACATGATGGGTTCCGACATCACCTGGAAGTGCCTGGGTGGTGACACTTTCGTTTTTACCGTTACAGTCTATCGCGATTGTAACGGTATTCCTCTTTCAGCTGGCCCATTTACCATCTCCTCTGCCTGCACCACCATCACTGCCAACACGCAGATGGGCCAGGGTGTGGATATCACGCCTGTGTGCAAAAAAAGCTGTACACG
>CBDTVD010000132.1:0-5665 GCA_965363965.1 uncultured bacterium | reverse complement strand
CAATCGCATTTTCATCAAAGCGGCTGGTGCCGCCATCCACATGCTCATCGCTTTGCGGCCCGCCGAAATAGCTGCCATAAAGAATGGTATCCATGTCTCTGGCGAAAACCGCCAGATAAAAATCGTTGCCGTCAGTGGTGTTCTGAAATGCATCATTGGTTATGGGCATATCGTCAGTATATCCCCCGTGGCCGCCCAAGTCAGTTGAGTTGACAACTCCTCCCCAGCCTGATACATAGATTTTTCCGCATTTATCTACCAGGAAAGCCGATGGCGAGATGTCGGAGAGTTGCCTGCCGCTGCCGAACAGGGTGCTGAACCTGAGCGTGCGGAGGCTGCTATCGAAACTGGCGACAAACTGCCCGCTGCCTTTATCGATGTAGCGAGCGCCGCCCGTGGGGATTGCCCCTGCAGTCTGGCCATAGATATAAACGCCTTTGTCATGGGCTTGCACAAAAAAGGCCTGATCGAAAGCTGAGCTGCCGAGGTAAGTGCTGCGGAACCTGCGGCGGCCGTCGGCGCTGAAATGTGCCACCCATGCATCCACACTGCCATTATAGCTGATGTCATAACCCGAGTCTCGGGTGCCGAGCATTCCCTGGGTTCCGCCGCACACATAAAAACTGCCATCGGGTGCGGGGGCAATTCCGAATGCTGCATCCCAGCCATAGTCGCCCACATAGGTGGCCCATCGCAGGCTGTCGAGGCGGGCCGTCAGCGCAAACACTATTCCATCGGTCTTGCCGCCGAAGCTGGTGTCGGCGGCAGTGGTGCTCACGGGGAAATCGGCGCTGTAGGTGCAGGTGGCAACGGCTACGCCTCCGTCTGGCAGGGCAATCACTTCACCGCGATAAATGTCGCCGTAATTGTAACTCAGCGGGCTGAGGTTTTTCACGCCCGTGGGTATTTCGCCGTTCAGCCCGTCAGATTTGCTGCCGCCGATGAAGGTTGAGCCATAGAGCACATCACCCGACAGGGTGAGTTTAGCCAGGAAGATGTCGGTGCCGCCATTGAATGTCGAGTCGTATGCGCCCTGGGCGATGGGGAAATCGTCACTGGTGGTGGTGCCCATGATGGCGAGGGTGTTTTTCACCGTGTCAACCACCATGCTGTGGGGCTGCTCATTGCCGCTGCCGCCCAGGTAAGTGGCCCACAGCAGCTTGGTGCCCGTGGGGTTGAACTTCAGTATGCCGCAATCGCGCGCAATGTCGCCGATGTCGTCATTTTCTTCTGTCCCCCCATTATAGTCCAGCTGATATGCCCCAAGCGTTACTGGAAAGTTGTAATCGTAAACAGTGCCGCCGGTATAGCCATTGCCCGCTGAATCATAAGTGGCTGTAAACCCGAAATTATCAGCAACCGAGCCGCTGAAGGTGGCGAAAATCACCGTAGGGTCTATTATCAGCGGCAGGTTTTCATCATAGCCTTTTGGTGCTGCAAACCCTACGCGATTTTTCTTCAGCAGGAACTTGATGGGTATGGTGTCTGCCGAGCCGTCGGGGCGGGGCTGCCATGCAATGGGCGGAAGATCGGTTATTGCACCAAGTGCGGTGTGGATTTGCAGGCTGCCATCGCGTTTCAGGCTCAGGCCCTCAGCCCCTTCAACAATCATCTCGATGCTGCTGGGGTCGGCATGGGGTTCAATCGTCCAGGTGTATTTCAAAGTGCCGGATGGCACAGTCAGTTCTGCCTGCACGCCGCCATCCAAGGCATATTGTGCTGTGCTGTAACTGTGCAGATTGCTTCGCCATGCCTTGCGGTCAGCCCCCCGAAAAAAGTTCAGGATGTATTGGCTGGGGGTATGGAGAGAGAAAGCTGGCGATGGCGCGCCCGTGGCCGTAATGCGCACACGCACCGCGTGGCATTGAATTTTTCCGGCATCAGCAGTTCGGTGATGCATGTCATGCAGGGCCTCGCCATCCACCAGGTTCATCAGCCATCCGTCAGGCATCAGATAGAGCCGTCCGCCGCGCAGGTCGGCATGGGCAAGGCTGGGGTCGTCCTTCCACTGGCCCGCATTGGGCACCATCCCTGCCTGGCATTGCGCCGAAATCGGCAGCGCCGCCCCCAGCAGAAGGAATAAAAATAACCTGAACTGCTGCATCAATTGGCGATTGTAAATTATGATTGGCTGAAAAAAAGGAACTGATGGCAGATTGAACAACAGCCTTGCCACACTGGGCCTGGTGCTGCCAAGCGCGTGGTTTAAATAAAAGACGCTTTGCAGTGGACAAAGGTTGCCATTTAGGGCTGAATCAGCACCCTATTGCTTCCCCATTGACAAGGCAAAGGCGCATGAGATGAAAAAAAAACCCTGGTTTATTGGGGGGCAAAATACCAGATTCAAAAATTAAGCGTTAACTTTGGCAACCGTTGGGGGCCCGCATGGCGTCCTTAATGGAAATAAGCGGGGTAAATTTGCTCCCCGATAATCTTGAGAAAAAGAGAAAATCATCAATCTGTGAAATACCGTAGGATGAAAGGCGTGTGGCCGCTGGCACTGGGTGTGCTGGCCATTTTTGCCACCGCACCAGGCGCCCAGGCGCAAGACCCGCAGTTCAGCCAGTTTTACGCCAACCCGCTGTATCTTAATCCTGCATTTGCAGGGACAGCAGCCGGGCCGCGCTTTGCCTTGAATTACCGAAACCAGTGGCCCAGCCTTTCAGGCAGTTTTCAAACATTTTCTGCCAGCTATGATGAGCACTTTGATGGCTTGGGCGGCGGAATAGGCGCCCAGATTTGGTATGACAAAGCCGGCGATGGCAGCCTCACCAACCTATATATGAGCGGCATGTACAGCTACCACCTCAACATCAAGGATGACACCCGCGATTATCTGGTGGTAAAACTGAGCCTGCAGGCAGCGGCATTCACGCGGTCAATAGACTTCAGCAAACTGCTGTTTGGGGACCAAATCCATCCGCGCCTCGGCTATATTTATCCTACTGCTGAAAAACTCCCCAGCCGAAGTGTCGAAAGCACTCCGCTGGTGCCTGATTTCAGTGCTGGGGCAATGGCTTTCACCAAGAAATTTTACGGGGGCCTGGCCGTGCATCACCTGATTGAACCCAGCCAGAGCTTTTTCAACAACCCCGCCAGCATTCTGCCCCGCAGGCTGACAGTGCACGCCGGCATGCAATTGCCCCTGGACAACTGGAAAAGGGAGCCCAACACTTTCCTGAGCCCCAACATTCTGGTAATGCGCCAAAGCAAGTTTACCCAAGTGAACTTTGGGGCTTACCTGATTAAAAACTTTTTTATTGCAGGCTTGTGGTGGCGCCAGACAGCCCCAAATCCTGATGCCCTGATTGCCCTGGTGGGTGTAAAGCAGGAGGGCCTGAAAATCGGGTTCAGTTATGACCTCACTGTCAGCAATGCACGCACGGCATCGCCAGGCAGTTTCGAGCTTTCAGCCATTGTAGAGCTGAAAAAGTATGACCAGCGGAAGAAGAAAAAATGGCGGAAACTCAGCTGCCCCGATTTTTAAGCCGGGCAATTGCCAAATTGCGCTGAAATCAAAAATTCGGCCCGCCGTGCAATATCTTTGCATTAAACACGGTTAATTGATACAAGGCTTTGCCCTGCCATCCCGCCAAAATCAGAAAGGATCAGATAGGCAAAATGTTCAATTAACTCCCCAACAAACTGCAATCGTTTTTCACCTGACACTCCCCAATGGGCACACTGCCCGGCAAACCCTGAAAAAAAGAGAAAAGAATAAATGAAGATGAAGAATAGGATACTCCCCCTGGCACTGCTGGCGGGCGTCACCATCCTCGGCTCTGCCTGCAAAAAAGAGCAGAGTGCCACCACCGGCTGGAATTACAACGACCCCAAGTTCGGGGGATTTGAAAAGCACCCTTATCGGGAGCAGGAAACTGGGCCAAACCTGGTTTACATCCCTGGGGGCAGCTTTATGATGGGCATTGTGGAGCAGGACATCACCTATGAGTCTGATGCCATTCCCCGCCGTGTTACCGTAACCGACTTTTACATGGACGAAACCGAGATAGCCAACATTGACTATCTGGAATATCTCTATTGGCTGACCCGAGTTTATACCGATTACCCTGAGGTAGGGGAGCAGGCCAAGCCTGACACCCTGGTATGGCGAGACCGCCTGGGCTATAACGAGCCATACGTCCGCTATTATTTCCGCCACCCTGCTTATCAGGATTATCCTGTTGTAGGGGTAAGCTGGACACAGGCCAACAACTATGCCCAGTGGAGGACTGACCGCGTGAACGAGTATATCATGATCCGCGACAAGTACTTTAAGCCCAACCCCGACCAAAGCAACAGCGAAGTGTTTAACACCGAGGCTTATCTGGTGGGCCAGTATGACGGCGTGGAAGGAAACAAAAAACGCAAAAACTACAATGAGAGCACCGGTGAAAAAAATCGGCGCGTGAAAGTTGAGGACGGAATTCTGCTGCCTGACTATCGCCTGCCGACCGAGGCTGAATGGGAATATGCCGCACAGGCTACACAGGGCAATGCCAAGTTTGAAAACGTGAACGAGCGCCGCCTTTACGCCTGGGATGGGCTCAGCCTCCGCCAGAACGAGGGCTATTACACCGGCAAAATGCGCGGCAACTTCAAGCGCCGTGCAGGTGACAATGAAGGGATAAGCGAGTCACCCAACGATGCAGCCTATATCACGGCCCCCGTGCGCAGTTACTGGCCAAACGATTTCGGCCTCTATAACATGAGCGGCAACGTGAATGAGTGGGTGCTGGATGTCTATCGCCCCCTCACTTTCGAGGATGCGAGCGACTTCAACCTGTTCCGCGGTAACGTCTTTATGAAAGTAGAGCGCAACGAGGACGGTTACATCAGCGAGAAAGACAGCCTCGGCCGCATCAAATACGTCGAGGTTTCGGTTGAAGAAAACGCCAACCGCCGCAACTATAAGCAGGCCAACAACATCGGTTACAAAGATGAACTGAGCTATAACAATGAGGAGCAGCTGTATGACTATGGCAACAGCACCCTTATCTATGATAAATCTCGCGTTTACAAAGGCGGCGGCTGGAATGACAGAGCCTACTTTTTAACCGCCGGTGCCCGCCGCTTTCTGGATGAAAACATGGCCATGAGCACACTCGGCTTCCGCTGTGCTCAGATACGTGTGGGTACCAGCAAAAGGGACTAAACCTGAATCCATTGGCGCGGCGAATTTTCCGCGCTGCCCATATCAAACTATCTTCGATGCCCCGCCGAGCTATGCTATTGCCTCAGCGGGGCATCGCTGTTTCCTGGCCGTAGCTTCGCCCTGCCCATCAGCGAAATCCGATAAAAATGCCCAACCTCAGCGCCCGATCAAAAGAGCATGAACTGATGGACGACCTGCAGGCAGGCGGCCTGGAGATGGAGCAGACGCTCAGGGAACTCGGGGTGGTCAACACCTTGCTGGGGGGCTACGCAGTCAGCAAACTCGGCTTGTGGAGGCTGGTTAAACCCCATCAGGATAGCGGCAGGGAAATAGTGATTGCCGACCTGGGATGCGGCGGCGGCGACACCATGCGCAGCCTCGCAGACTGGGCGCGCGCCAAGGGTTTGCCCCTGCGTTTCATCGGCCTGGATGCCAACCCCAGCATCATCCTCTATGCAAAGGCCAAATCGCTCCATTATCCGGAAATCAGTTTTCAGGTGATGGATGTGC
>CBDTVD010000131.1:0-5676 GCA_965363965.1 uncultured bacterium | reverse complement strand
CTCCTGGCTGCCATCGGGGACATCATCGAACGCCACCTGCAGCCGCTGGCGAGCCTCGGCTGATGAGTTATGAATCGCTTGCTGATGGCGGCTTCGGCACAGGCTCCATGCTGGGCTCCGGCGGCTTCATCGCCTTTGATGAGCGACAATGCATTGTGCGCAACACCTGGAACTTCAGCCGATTTTATCACCATGAAAGCTGCGGACAATGCAGCCCCTGCAGAGAGGGCACCGGCTGGATGGAAAAAGTCCTCCACCGAATCGAGTACGGCAAAGGCAACCTCAGCGACATCGAACTGCTGGTGGATGTCGCCAAAAAAATCGAGGGCAATACGATCTGCCCGCTCGGCGATGCGGCCGCCTGGCCAGTAGGCAGCGCCATCAGGCATTTCCGCCACGAGTTCGAGTATCACATCCGCCACCCGGAAAAAGTACGCGATGCAGACCACGTATATCAGCCCGGAGCAACCGTAAAAACTGCAATGGCCGCCTAAAAATTATGCTGACACTTCAAACCATCAGGGAGCGCCCCGATTATGTAATCGAGCGGCTCACCCTCCGAAACTTTCGCGATGCTGAGGGTACCGTTCAACAGATACTCAACGGCGACAATCAGCTCCGCGAGGCCAAAACAAGGCAGAGTGAATTGCAGGCCGAGGCAAACCGAATTGCAAAGGATATTCCAGCAAAAATCAAAGCAGATGGCATAGACTCCGTTGCAGAAATGCGTGCAAGGGGTACCCAATTGAAAACAGAGGTGGCCGAGATGGATGAAGCCATCAAAGCCATTGCCGATCGCCTTGAAGAACTCATCATCGCCCTGCCCAACCTGCCCTGCACTCTGGTGAAAGCAGGCAAATCTGCCGAGGACAATGAAACCGTCGATGAATGGGGCACCACCCCTGAACTCCACCCAGATGCCAAACCCCATTGGGAACTCGCCAGCCAGTATGGCCTGATTGGTTTCGAGCTCGGCAACAAGGTTACAGGCGCAGGCTTCCCATTCTATCGCGGAAAAGGCAGCCGATTGCAGCGCGCCCTGATCTGGTACTTTCTGGAAAAAGCAGGCGAGCAGGGATACACCGAGTATCAGGCCCCCCTGATGGTGAATGCCGAAAGCGGACGCGGAACAGGCCAGCTGCCCGACAAAGAAGGGCAGATGTATCACATTACTGCTGACAACCTCTACATGATTCCCACTGCCGAGGTGCCCCTGACCAACATCTACCGAGATGTCATCTTAAAAGCGGCGGACTTGCCCATCAAACTCACAGGTTATACACCGTGCTTCCGAAGGGAGGCGGGCAGCTATGGCGCCAATGTGCGCGGCCTAAATCGCCTGCACCAATTTGATAAAGTAGAGATTGTACAAATTGTCCACCCTGCTAAGTCCTACGAGGTGCTGGAAACCATGCGCGCCTATGTCGGCAGCCTGCTGCAGAGTCTCGGCCTCAAGCACCGCACCCTCCGCCTCTGTGCAGGCGACATGGGCTTCACCAGCGCCATGACTTACGATTTCGAGGTTTGGAGTGCCGCCCAGCAAAGATGGCTGGAAGTTTCCAGCGTTTCCAATTTCGAAACTTTTCAGGCCAACCGGCTGAACCTGAGGTTCAAAGATGAAAGCGGAAAAAATCAGTTGGCGCACACCCTCAATGGCTCTGCCCTTGCCCTGCCCCGCATTGTCGCCGCCTTGCTGGAGAATAATCAAACCCCCGATGGCATCACCATTCCAGAGGTGCTCAGACCCTACACAGGGTTCGATATAATCGATTGATAACCATTTGTTTGCAATTTGTTTCCAAAAGTCAGAACATTTTGCCACGCCAATGCCTTCTATAGGGAAATTGATTCACCGATTTCAGCCAGTTTAATCCTTCAGCTGACGAGGCGTACGCAGGCAACACCGATGACCAACCAGAAATTAAACCACTACGTTGAAGTAGTCGAGCGCCTTGAGCAGGAACTCAAGGACTTGAACGAAAAATACGCAAACAGGTTGAAGGCCAAGGCCCAGGCCCCGCCAGGCATTGCAGAAAAATCAATCGCAGTTACCGAGCCACCCAAGCGGGAAGGCAATTCCCAATAGGCGGCAAAACGCGGCTTAGCCTTATCGGCGGCACGCACGTAATTCACCCCGCTGGGGCAACCTTTGCACTGCATTGGCCGCTGCCCAAATCGATTTTTCTTCTCACTCAGCATTGCGGGCGCTGCTCCGGCAATACTGGGGCACCAGCGATTATCGCCCGGGCCAAGCCGAAGCAATAGACTGCTCTCTCCAGAATAAGGATTGCCTGGTGCTTATGCCCACAGGCGGCGGAAAAAGCCTCTGTTATCAGCTTCCGGCCCTGGTGCACACAGGGGTTACACTTGTCATTTCACCCCTCATTGCCCTGATGCTTGATCAGGTCGATGGCCTGGGGGCACGCTCTATTCCGGCCATTGCCCTCCACAGTGCCATGCGGTTCGAGGAAATGGCCAAAGCCACAGAATCTGTCGCTGATGGCCGATACAAACTCCTCTACATTTCACCTGAACGCCTGCAGTCTGCCGAGTTTCGGGCAAGGCTGCCCCATTTGCACATCAGCCGCATTGCTGTGGATGAAGCGCACTGCATCAGCCAGTGGGGCCACGATTTTCGGCCCGCCTACGCTAAAATCGGCGAGCTCCGCGATATTTTGCCTGGCGTCTCTATGATGGCGCTCACCGGCTCAGCCACCGGCCGTGTGCTGGCCGATATCGCCCAATCTCTCCGTTTTCCCATTGGCTATCCCCTCATCCGCCAGCCTTATGAGCGGAAAGAAATCATTTACGCTTTTCGCCGCGCCGATGACAAGCTCCTCCGCACCATCGAGGTTTTGGGCAAAGTGGGCGGCCCAGCCATCGTCTATTGCGGCAGCCGCAGGGCCGCCGAATCGGTCGCAGCGGGGCTCAGTGCTGCCCGAATCCCTGCAGCCGCCTATCATGCAGGGATGGGCCCGACCGAAAGAACCAATGCCCAGAATCGCTGGATGGATGGAACCGTCCGAGTGATTGCGGCAACCAACGCCTTTGGGATGGGAATTGATAAGCCTGACGTGCGAATGGTGCTGCACCACGACCTTCCCCAAAGCCCCGAGGCCTATTACCAGGAGAGCGGACGCGCCGGCAGGGATGGCAAAACAGCTTATGCACTCGGCCTGTTTACCACAAATGAGGCCGCCCGACTGGAGTATTTCATCAGGGAATCCAGCCTCGATCTTCCTGCAATCCGGCAGATATATTCCGCCATCATCGCTTTCCTGAAACTGCCGCAGGGCACCGCTCAAGGCGAACACCTGCCTTTCCCCATCGCCGAGTTTCTGGAGGGCTTCAAACTCAGCTATAACCGGCTTGTGCTTGCCCTTCGGCATCTGGAAGATGCAGGATATCTGGCACTGGTGCAGGGGGGTGCAACCCAGTCGGTCATTTTTTTCACCGCTGACCAACTGGAACTCTATAAATTCGGAGTTGAAAATCCAAAATTCGAGGGCTTGCTGAAAGCCATCCTGCGAAACTGCGGCGGCTGCTTCGAAACTTTTGTGCCACTCACTGAGCGAGCCATTGCCAGGGACTCAGGTTCCATCCCCATCAAGGCAGTCGAAAGAATGCTCCATAAACTCGATGAACTCGGCCTGGCTGAGTATCGCCCTGCAACCGCCGTCCCGCAGCTCCATTTCATAACTGAGGTTTTGAGCCGGAATCAAATCCACATAGATGAAGCCATGCTGGCCAAACGGCACCAGTCCCTCATCGCGCGTGCCGAACTGATGATGACCCTTGCCCAGGGCGAAACCCAATGCCGCACCCATACCTTAATGCTCTATTTTAACGAGGTCGCCACCGTGCCCTGCGGCCATTGCGACTTGTGCCTTGAGCGGGCCAAATCGCAGACCCACGCGGATTTCAGCACCCAAATTCTGCAGGCCCTCGGCAGCGGCCCCCAGTCAACTGCTGAATTGATTGGAATAGGCGATAACAAAGTCAGGGAACAGCGCGCACAAGCCCTCCGCACTCTTCTCGATATGGGGGTGGTGGTCAGGCAGCCCGATGGCAGAGTAGCTCTAAGTC
Organism: uncultured bacterium; assembly: GCA_965363965.1. Lineage (GTDB taxonomy): Bacteria > Bacteroidota > Bacteroidia > CAILMK01 > CAILMK01 > CBDTVD01. The sequence goes on along the minus strand of CBDTVD010000131.1, from coordinate 1,590 downwards.
AGCAGATCGACTGATGAAAATTGCCCTCACCGTGGTCAACGATCTGGTCACCGACCAGCGGATGCAGCGCATAGCCGAAACCCTCACCCATCAGGGCCATCAGGTAACGCTCATCGGCAGAGTTCTGCCCAGCTCTCCGCCCGCTGCATTCCCCTATGCACACCTCCGCTGGCGATGCGTTTTCAACAAAGGCCCGTTTTTTTACCTGGAGCACAACCTCCGCTTATTAGTCCATTGTTTTGGTCAACGTTATGATGCAGTGTGGGCCGCCGACCTGGATACGCTGCCTGCAGCCATAATCGCAAAATCTCTGCGCAGGCTCAGCCGAGTGGTTTATGATGCCCATGAGTGGTTTACTGAAGTCCCCGAACTGCTCCATCGGCCAAAAGTGAGGCGAGTATGGCAGCACGTTGCCGATTGGGCGATCCCAAAAGCCGATGCTCACGTTACAGTGAGCCAGGGCATTGCAGTTGCACTCAGTCAGCGGCACAAAGTCCCATTCAGGGTAGTAATGAACTGCCCAGTCCTAAGCCCCTGGCCGCAGCACAATCCGCCCCCTGGCCCGCCAATCATCCTCTATCAGGGTGCACTCAACATCGGCAGAGGCCTGGCCGAGCTTATCATCGCCGCGCAAAGCCTTGATGTGCAGGTTTGGATGGCCGGCAGCGGAGACATTGAAGCCGACCTCCGGAAACTCGCTGCCCAATTCCCCCGCTGGCAAACCAAGTACAGGTTTTTGGGGCGATTGTCGCCCGCTCAGCTCCGCGCCATCACCCCCCATGCCTGGCTCGGTTATAACCTGCTCGCCGATATGGGCCTCAGTTACAGGCATTCCCTCAGCAATAAGTTTTTCGATTACATGCACGCAGGCATTCCATCGCTCAGCAATCCCTGGCCCGAGTATCAGCGCATCCTCAGCCAGCATTCGGTCGGCATCACCGCCAACCCTCAGCCCGCCGAAATCGTCAAAGCAGTGCAGGCCCTTGCCAGCAGCCCCGCCAGCCATGCGGCCATGCGCAGCGCCAGCCACGCCGCCAGATTATCATTTTGCTGGGGCAAAGAGGAGATTGAAATTGAAAATATCATTGCACAACTATAAGGATAGCCCCAAACTGCACGTCGTTGCGTTCAACGTGCCCTGGCCTGCCAATTATGGCGGGGTTATCGATGTCTTTTATAAACTCAAGGCACTCAAGGATGCGGGCATAGGCATCATTCTGCATTGCTACGCCTATGGCCGAAAGCCTGCACCTGAACTGGAGGCCCTCTGCATCGAGGTTAATTATTACCGCCGCCGCCGATTGCTGAACCCTTTCAATGGCGACCTGCCTTACATCGTCAGCAGCCGAAACGGCGACGCTCTCCTCCGCCGATTGATGGAAGATGAGCACCCCATTTTATTCGAGGGGCTCCACTGCACCTATCATCTGCCCAACCCTGCCCTTCGCCACAGAATCAAGATTGTGCGGATGCACAACCTCGAGCATTTCTATTACCTCAATCTCGCCAAAGTCGAGCCCAACCCACTCAAGCACTTGACCATCAACCCGAGCCCTATGTCGTCACCGTCGCCATGGCCGCCGTGGCCTC
>CBDTVD010000130.1:0-5727 GCA_965363965.1 uncultured bacterium | reverse complement strand
GGCTGCGGGTATTTCCTCCGTATCGGTTTTTGATGGCTTTGCTCCACAGCCGCCGAGCTACCCTGCCGATAACGGCATATTCTGCATCCACCCCGTTGCTGAAAAAGAAACTGAGGTTGGGTGCAAAATCGTCAATGTCCATTCCCCGATTAAGGTAATACTCAACGAAAGTGAAGGCATTGGAAAGTGTAAGTGCCAGCTGAGTGATGGGGTTAGCCCCCGCCTCTGCAATGTGATATCCGCTGATGGATACACTATAGAAGTTGCGGACACCATTGTCTATAAAGTATTGCTGGATATCGCCCATCATGCGCAGGGCAAACTCGATTGAAAAGATGCAGGTGTTTTGTGCCTGATCTTCTTTGAGTATATCAGCCTGCACCGTTCCACGCACTTTTTTCAGCGTGTCAGCTTTTATGCGCTGATAACCGGCATCATCCATTATGTCGCTGCCGCTTAAACCCAGTAACCGCAGGCCGAGGCCATCATTTCCTTTCGGGAGTTCGCCATTATATCTGGGCCGGGGGGTGCCCAGTTTCTGGAAGTAGGCATCAATTTTTTTATCGAGGTTTTCCTCACCCACTTCAGCAATCAAATGTTTTTCGCATGCCTGGTCTATCGCAGCATTGAGGAAAAAAGCCAGGAGCATGGGCGCAGGGCCATTAATTGTCATGCTTACCGAAGTAAGCGGGTCGGTGAGATCGAATCCGCTGTATAGCTTTTTGGCATCATCAACAGTTGCAATGCTCACCCCTGAGTTTCCGATTTTTCCATAAATGTCGGGCCGATGGTCTGGGTCCTCTCCGTAAAGGGTTACAGAATCAAATGCGGTAGAAAGGCGCTGAAATGGCGAATCAAGAGAAACATAATGGAATCGCTTATTGGTACGCTCGGGTCCGCCTTCTCCAGCAAACATGCGGATAGGGTCTTCCTCGGTGCGTTTGAAAGGATAGATGCCTGCGGTATAAGGGAAATGCCCAGGCAGGTTTTCGTTCGCCATCCAGTTGAGCAGGTCGCCGTAATCGCGATATTTGGGCAGAGCGATTTTTGGGATTTTGGTATGTGAGAGAGTGGTGGAATAATTGGCCACTTTAATCTCCTTGCCTCTGACACTGTATGTGTAATCATCGCCGCGATACTGAGCAGCGATTGAGGGCCAATTTTCGATAGCCTTGCGATTTACAGGATCAAGTTTTTCGAGTGTGTCGCTGGTGAGTTTATCCAGTGCCGAGCTGTTTTCAGCAAGCAGCTTGGCTGTGCCCTGCAGTTGATACCACTGGCTGGCAACTGCCGCCTGATGCTGCACCTTCTGCTGATATCTGGCAGCAGCTTCAGCGATTTCTGCCAGGTATCGTGTGCGGTCAGGCGGGACTATATAGACTTTTTTTGCACCGGCACCATCATGATTTTCGGTGCTGGCCAACTGGGCACCAGTTTTAGCCTGAATGATGGCCATCAGCCGGTGATACAAATCATTGACACCGGGGTCGTTAAACTGGCTTGCCATGGTGCCGACAACAGGCAATTGGTCATCTTTTGCATCCCACAGCTGCCGGCTTCGCTTGAATTGTTTTTTGACATCGCGAATGGCATCAAGTGCGCCGCGTTTGTCAAACTTGTTGATGGCGATTGCATCGGCATAATCAATCATGTCAATTTTTTCCAGCTGGGTGGGGGCACCAAACTCTGGGGTCATTACATAGAGATAAGCATCGCTGAGGTCAATGATGCTGGAATCACTCTGGCCGATTCCTGCACTCTCGAGAATGATAAGGTCAAAGGGGGCGCGGCGGCACACCTCAAGTGCCTGGCTGATGTGGGGGCTTATTGCCAGGTTGGCCTCGCGGGTGGCCATGCTCCTCATATACACACGCTCATCCTGAATGGCATTCATCCTGATGCGGTCGCCGAGCAGTGCGCCGCCTGTTTTGCGCTTTGATGGATCAACTGAGAGTATGGCGATGGATTTTTCAGGGTGGTCTATCAAGAAACGCCTAACAAGTTCATCCACCAGGCTTGATTTTCCTGCGCCGCCGGTGCCAGTGATTCCGAGCACAGGGGTGCTGTGCCGCGGTAAATTGGCCAGTTCAGCCTCCATCAGGCTGATTTCTTCGCTGTGGTTTTCGGCGAAACTGATGGCCTTTGCAATCTGCTGATGGTCACCATCGGCAATTTTTGCCCATTCAACGTGCTTGATATTGCAGACAGTCAGGAAATCGCAAGCCTTGACAACATTGTTAATCATCCCTTGCAGGCCCAGTTTACGGCCATCGTCAGGCGAAAAAATGCCTGCAATGCCATGCTGATGCAGTTCATCTATCTCAAGGGGGAGGATTACCCCGCCTCCGCCGCCAAAAATTTTGATGTGCGACGCATGGTTCTGGGCAAGCAAGTCATACAGATACTTGAAATACTCGATGTGGCCGCCTTGATAACTGGTGAGGGCAATGCCCTGAGCATCTTCCTCAATGGCACATTTTACAATGTCACCGACGCTGCGATTGTGGCCAAGATGGATCACTTCAGCACCAGTCGCCTGCAGAATCCGGCGCATGATGTTGATGGCGGCATCGTGGCCATCGAACAGGCTGGTTGCCGAAACAATTCTTACTTTATGCTGAGGTTTATAAGCTTGATTATCCATGGGAAGTTATTGCTGCACAGGTATGGGTACAGCATACAGGCAAAGTTAGGCACCTAAATTAAGTCTGGAGGGGGGTGGAACAGCGCCCGCATGCACCCCCGCGCCCCAAAGGCCATAATTAAAAATCCCCCCTCCGCCAATTAAATGATGAAGGGGGGATAAGGATTTTAAAGGGTATGGCGTGGTCAGGCAGCAGCCATCATTTGCACCGGTGCGTGCTGAGTTTCGGTGCCTAAATTTTTAAGCACAGCAATGTGAGATTTAACTGCTGTTAGAAACGTGGGGGCCACGTGATAAGGCACATTATGACGCTTGGCCACCGCTTCCACTATAGGGCTGATTTTCTTGTAATGGATGCTGCAGATGTTGCTGAAAAGGTGGTGCTCAATTTGAAAATTCAGCCCCCCAACATACCAGTTGAGAAATTTGCTGTCTCTGCTGAAATTGGCTGTGGTGCGCAATTGGTGTACAGCCCAGGCATCTTCCATTGTGCGGTTCTCATCAGGTGCAGGATACTCAGTGTCCTCGACAACGTGTGCCAGTTGGAAAATGATACCCATTGTGAGGCCAGTGGTAAAGTGCATGGTCAAGAAACCAATAACGAACTGCCACCAGGCAACATCGAGGATGAGAAGGGGGATGATAATGGTATAAGCGTAATATACGGCCTTTGTAAAAATCAAAAGGCCAATCTCGTTTTTCGGGTGATTTTTTTTAATGGGGCCAATGTATGGATCAGAGAGTTTTTTCCAATCCTTTACCAATACCCAGAAAACGCTGGCGAGGGCATAGATGGCTGGGAAATAGAGGTGCTGCCATTTGTGGATTGGCCGCTGCGGCTGTTCTGGTGCCAGGCGCATCAGGGTTGTAACCTCCAGGTCAGGGTCAACATGGTGAATATTTGTGTAAGTATGGTGGACTATGTTGTGGCTGATTTTCCAGGCATAATCGCTGCCGCCGATGAGGTTCATGCTCAGGCCGAGGGCGCGGTTTACCCAGCGCTTTGGCGAATAAGCACCGTGTATGGCATCGTGGGCTACGCTGAAGCCAATGCCTGCTTTGGCCAGGCCCATGAACACACAGAGGCCCAAGAGGGCCCATACGCTGACTCCGGTGGTGCCGCCGACCATGATCAGCGCATAAGCGCCGAGATAAGCGGTTAGCAAAATGAAGGTTTTAAGCCACATTTGCCAGTTTGAATGAGTAGAGATGTTGTTTTCGACGAAGTAAGCGTTGACGCTATCTTTTAAATCGGTGAAAAATTCTTTTGACTTTCGGTTTGGAAATCTGACGGCTTGGCCTTGCATTTAATTTTTGTTGAGCTGGAGAAGTCAAGGAATTGCAGGCGGAAATTGCCTTGGCATCCTTTGAACGCGGACTATAGTTCAAAAATAAGGCCCAAAACCTCAAATGCTCAGAATTAGGTTCACAATCGGGCAATGCAGAGTGGGTAATTTTGCGCCCCACTATGTTATTGCCTGTTGAACCCGCCCTGCTGCTCGCCGCAGCTGAGGAATACGGCACGCCCCTTTATTTATATGATTTGGATAAAATAGCCAGCCAATACCGCCGGCTGATAGAGTCATTTAAAGGAGTGCACTTTAAGGTAAAGTATGCCTGCAAGGCCAACACAAACCTGTCAGTCCTGCGCCATTTGCTTGCTGAGGGCTGCGGAGTGGATGCAGTGAGTTTAGGTGAGGTGATGACGACGCTTAAGGCTGGCTTTCAGCCGCAGGATATTCTTTTCACGCCAAACTCGGTTGCTTTTCAGGAAGTGCAGCAGGCAGTGGAACTGGGGGTGCACATCAACATAGATAACATCAGCATTTTGGAGCACTTTGGTGCAGCATATGGTGACAGAGTGCCAGTGTGCCTGCGCATAAATCCGCATGTGCTGGCAGGGGGAAACAGCCACATCCAAACAGGGCACATCGACAGCAAATTCGGCATTTCAATTCATCAGCTGCGTCATGCCCTCAGGGTAATAAAGGGCCTTAATATCAGGGTCGAAGGGCTGCACATGCACACTGGAAGCGATATTCTTAATCCAGATGCTTTTTTGAATGCATTCGAGATTTTGCTCAGTACAGCAGAAGATTTTCCCCAGCTGAAGTATCTCGATTTTGGTTCAGGGTTCAAAGTGCCTTACAAACAGGATGACATCAGCACTAATGTTGAGGAATTGGGCCCGATGGTGGTGGAACGCTTCAGCAATTGGTGTCATCAGCATAATAAAAATCTGGAATTGTGGTGTGAGCCTGGAAAATTCCTGGTAAGCGAAGCTGGGTTACTGCTTGTGCGGGCGAATGTGATCAAGCAAACAGTCAGCACTGTATTTGTGGGGGTTGACAGCGGCTTGAATCATCTTCTGCGGCCAATGCTCTATGATGCATATCACCACATCGTAAATATCAGCAACCCCAAAGGCCCTGCCAGGATTTACAGCGTTGTCGGGAACATCTGCGAGACGGACACGCTGGGGTGGGACAGAAAAATAAATGAAGTGCGGGAGGGCGATATTCTGGCCATTCAAAATGCTGGTGCCTATGGGTTCAGCATGAGCAGCCAATATAATAGCAGGCTGCGCCCTGCTGAAGTAGTGATAAAGGATGGCGAGACCATTCTGAGCCGCAGAAGGGAAACCTTTGAAGATTTATGGCAGACGCAAATGGCAGTATAAGCGGCCTTGACCCGTGGCTGGCGGGATATAAAGCGCACCTGATGCTTGAGCGCAATGCCGCCAAAGAAACTGTGCAAGCCTACCTGAGGGACATCAATGCCCTGGGTAATTGGATAAAGACCAGCTTGCTTTCTGCCCAAAAGCACGACATTGAGCAATTTTTAATCAGCCTTGCCGAAGCTGGCGTGGCTGCGTCCTCACAAGCCAGGATTTCATCTGGCATCAAGAGTTTTTACAGGTATGCCTGGGAAGAGAAACTGATTGGGGCTGACCCTTCAGCGGGCATCAAGGGGCCGAAAATTGCGCGGATGCTCCCACAGGTGCTCACTATTGAAGAAGCAGCGGCCATGATTGGCAGCATTGATCTATCGAAATGGAGCGGGCACAGGGATGCGGCGATACT
>CBDTVD010000129.1:0-5827 GCA_965363965.1 uncultured bacterium | reverse complement strand
CCCGCCGAGCAATTTACTTTATCGGCTGGAACGATTCAACCAATCGCAGCCGAAAGCAGATATGGACCCAGGGCCAGGGAATTGATAACAGGCATTGGATTCCAGGTTACGATGACCCTACGGATAAACTGATATCCGAGGTGCTGGTATCCATGCCTGCACCGTATAAGGTGCTGAGCAATGGAGAAAGAATCGCAGAGAAACAGCGAAAGGGCCAAGACCCTGTGTGGCATTACAGGATGAGCAAGCCCCATGCATTTTACCTGATCATGCTCGGCATTGGTGAGTATGCCATCCGTGACAGCAAGAGCAGCACAGGCGATGCCATCCACAGCTGGTATTACCCTGACCAACCGGAGAGGCTTGAACCCACTTATCGATACACAGAAAAAATCATGGACTACTTGGAATCGGAGATTGGGGTGCCATATGCGTGGGGCCCTTTCAGCCAGATTCCGGTGCAGGATTTTATGTATGGGGCCATGGAAAACACAGGGGCTGTTGTGTTCGGCGATTTCTTCCAGGTGGATAAGCGTGCATTCCTCGACCGCAGCTATGTCAGCGTAAACGCGCATGAGATGACACATATGTGGTTCGGGGATTTAATATCGGCGCGGAGTTATAAAGACCAATGGCTGCAGGAGAGTTTCGCTACCTATTACGCAAAACTCAGCGAGCGGCACCTCTTCGGCGATGACCATTTTTATTGGGCATTGCGGGGCGAACAGAATGCCGCGATCAATGCCAGCAAAACCGACCTTCTGCCCATCCGCCACAGCCAGAGCGGCACCACGCGCATTTATCCCAAAGGCTCTGCTGTGCTCACCATGCTCAGATACGTGGTGGGTGACGAGGGATATCGGCGAGTGATTAAGCATTACCTGAACAGCCACTATACAGGAATCGTGGAAAGCTATGATCTTGAAATTGCATTCCATGATGTGCTGGGCCTAAACCTGCACTGGTTTTTCGACGAATGGGTATATCGCGGCGGCGAGCCGAGCTATAAAGTAACCCAATTTTGGCACGGTGACCAGATTGTGCTGAATGTCGAGCAAGTGCACAAAGCGGACAATCTGGTGGGTTATTTCAGAATGCCGTTCGAGGTGGAAAGCCACTACGCAGATGGCAGTTTGCGCATGGATACCCAATGGGTGGATGGCCCCCTGACTGTAATCAGACTCCCAAGGCAAGGCGGCAAAAACATTGACTATGTGCTGGTGGACCCGCGCGGCATCATCATGAAAACGATGGAATATCATCGGCCGATGGGTGAGCTTGAAAAAATTGCTGGCAACCGAAAACTGCCCCTCCTCAGCCGGTATGATGCTGTTGTGGCCATGCGTGAAATGCCTGGTGAAAGCAAGTCGAAATTTTTGCAGGACCTGTTCAATGGCGAAAGTTTTCATGCCATCAAAAGTGAGATACTCAGCCAACTGCTGAATAACCCTGATGTATCCAATGCTGACAAAGCCGAGCTGGCGAAAAGAGCTTCAATGGACAAATGGGTGCAGGTGCGGCAAACTCTGGCAGACCAGGGAGACGCAAAACAACCCTTTATCAAAGCCGCATTTGCTGGCACATTGCTGAAAGACTCCAGTTATAAAATTGAAGAGACGGTGCTGAACAAACTCTGCATGGCCTATCCTGATGAGGCCCCGCAATACCTCGCTGCCACGGCAAGTGACTATGGAACCGGCTATGGGGTGCGCATTGCCTGGCTGAAAAACAAACTTGCCCATGGAGCCCCTCAGCCCATGCAGCCTGGTTCCTATAAAACCATCCATGGTACTTATGGCAGCCCGCGCTTGGAATTGGAAGATTATGCCAGCCGCAGTTTCGAGTTCCGCACCCGCATCAACGCCTTTGAAGCACTCAAGGCACTCAATTATTGCAGCCCTGCTGTGGCCCGCAGCTTAGTGGATGCCGCCATCAACCCCAATACCCGGCTGGCTGGGCCTGCCATCAGTGCGCTGCAATTTTTTCATAGTCAAGTCCAGTGGCGGTCAACTATTGATGATGAAATCGAAAAATGGACGTTTGAGCCTTTTCAGAACGAAATAATCACCCAAGCGATTAAATAGGCTCTGCACGGAATAATGACAAATCAACCTCTGGATGCCGAATCTAAATCGCTGGATACACCAATCTTTCTTATAGGCTATGCCCGCAGCGGAACCACGCTGATTAAAGCGATTTTAAACAGCCACCCCGAAATACACCTGGCCCATGAGCCTGAGATACTCAAAGGGCTCAGTAACATGGGCATCGCCCCTGGCCAGCTAATTAACAGGCAGATTCGGGCTGATTTATTCGCAGAAACGCACATAAAAAAGCCGTTTCGCCGGTTCCTGGAAACCATCTCGGAAATCAGGCGGCAGGAGATAATAGCTGATGAAAACCTCTCGAGCGTTGCTGCGCTTTATCGTGCATTGGTAAGGAACCAACACAGCAGCGGATATTGGGGAGACAAGAGCCTGACCAATCATAGGTATCTGGATGAATTGATCCAGCTTTTTCCGCAGGCCAAAGTACTGGTTATTGTGCGAGACCCCAGGGAAACTGTTTACAGTGTGGTAAACAAGCGATCGAAGGCTGAACCTACATCCGAATTGATTTCCAACCAATATAACAAGTTTGCGATGAAGTGGAATGACTGGGCCAATAACATGCTGGATAAAGTGGAAAGGTTTCAGCCTGGCCAAGCCCTGGTCATCAGATTTGAGGATTTGGTGTCGGCCCCAAAGGAAACTGTAGGCAAGGTGATGGATTGGCTTGGTTTAGACCATGATTTCGACCAGATGGAACGCGCCCGTCAATCGGCTGTGCTTGAAGGGCGGGAAGCTGAATCTCACCACAAAAACTTGTCGAAGCCATTGTTAAGCGAGAAAAAAGACCGCAAAGAGGAATTGCCCGAGCGCGACCGATACAGAATTGCGAGGAATGCCAAAAGCGGGATGGCACGCCTGGGATACGATATCTCAGGGGCAAAATTCAGTTTGAGGCACGAGGTCGCTTTTCGCCTTGCAGAAATAAAGCTGCTGCTGCAGGGAAAGAGGAAGAAACTTAAAGCCGAGTGGTATTCATCACCGTTGCCTCGCCCTTGATTGTTGCCTCTCCTGAGGATTTTTCAACCATAAGCGTATCCACAATCGCGCGGTGCTTTTCCTCATTCACCTCACGTACAGTAAACTGTGCCTCATATTCCTGGCCGGCCAGCATGGGTTTGGTGAATGCCATTGACTGTTTGAGGTATATGGTGCCCTCGCCCGGAAACAGGGTCCCGAAAACTTTGCTGAAGACAGCACCGCCCAAAAAGCCATGCATAATCGGCTGCTTGAATGGGGTGCTGGCAGCATACGCAGCATCCAGGTGAATCGGATTTTTGTCGCCCGTTACTTCAGCAAACAGTTCAACTTGCTGCTGGGTGAAGGTGAAGGAATGGGAATAGGTATCTCCGGCTTTGATTTTTTCGGCCATTTTTTCAGTTTTATTTTTTTAGAAGGGACAAAGATGCAGGTGCGCCCCCTGGATTGCTGGAGCGCGGTGAATGTCAGCATCCTGCCGTATCCCGATAAAAATGCAAGGCGAATCGGCTTACCTTTGCGGCAAAATTGACCCTGAGGGCCTTTGGCCTGGCGGGTTAGATATTCCCCATAGCTTTCCAGATACCCAAATGGCGCAGATAGACCAAATTGCAGAATTACTTGGCAGCGAAGCCGAGAGCCTGCTCAACCACAAAAGCACAAGCATCCCCGCTGGAAGCCTGCATCTGCCAGGCCCCGATTTCATCGAGCGCACATGGGCCACCAGCAGCCGAAACATCCAAGTGCTGCGCAGCCTGCAGCAAATTCATGGCACTGGCCGCCTGGCCAACACGGGTTACCTGAGCATTCTGCCGGTTGACCAGGGCATCGAGCACTCAGCAGGGGCGAGTTTTGCACCCAACCCCCGATACTTCGACCCAGGAAACATCGTTGAACTCGCCATTGAAGGCGGATGCAACGCGGTGGCCACCACCTTTGGTGTGCTGGGCACTGTCGCCAGAAAGTATGCCCACAAAATTCCGCTGATTGTCAAAATCAACCACAATGAGTTTTTAACCTATCCCAATAAATTTGACCAAATCATGTTCGGCTCTGTAGAGGATGCCTGGAACATGGGTGCGGCTGCAGTTGGTGCAACCATTTATTTTGGGTCAGACAACGCCAGCCGCCAGATTGTAGAGGTGGCTGAAGCTTTCGAGAAAGCCCACGATTTGGGGATGGCAACCATTCTTTGGTGCTATCTGCGTAATTCAGCGTTTAAAACCGGAGAAGCAGATTTTCATACAGCGGCTGACCTCACCAGCCAGGCCAACCACCTGGGTGTAACCATCCAAGCTGACATCATCAAGCAAAAACTGCCAACCACTGCAAAGAGTGGCTTTGATGCCCTGAAATTTGGCAAGACCCATAAAAAAGTCTATAGCGACCTGATGACCGATAACCCGATTGACATCACCAGGTATCAAGTGGCCAACTGCTATATGGGCCGAGTCGGGCTTATCAACTCCGGCGGCGAAAGCAAAGGCGCGACCGATTTGCAGGAAGCTGTAACCACAGCTGTCATCAACAAGCGCGCTGGCGGCACAGGCTTAATCAGCGGACGCAAAAGTTTTCAAAAGCCGGTGGCTGAAGGCATTGCACTGCTGAATGCCATCCAGGATGTGTACTTATCAAGTGAGGTTACCATTGCTTAACAGGCAATAGGCCCCTTTATCAATAATAATAAAGGCCCTGTGATTGGACTATCGCAGGGCCTTTTTTTATAACGGCTTATGCTGGCTGGTAATCAGCCTTGCTTAACCAGTTGAATTTCGGCGTGAATTTTAATGGTGTCGCCCACTACAACCTTTCCGGCCTCTGTAACGGCATCCCAAACCAGGCCGAATTCCTTCCGATTGATTTGGCCATCAACTGTAAAGCCCGCTTTGGTTTGTCCATAGGGGTCCTGTACAATGCCATTGGATTCAATCTTCAGGGTTACGGGTTTGGTAACTCCGCGAATGGTTAGGTCGCCTGAAAGTTCGCCCTCGCCGCCATTATTTTGATACCCTCGGCCCTGAAAGATCAGCTTGCCATGCTCATCGGCATTAAAAAAGTCTGGAGACTTTAGGTGAGTGTCGCGCTGCTGGTTGTTGGTGTCAATGCTGTTGATGTCGGCTTTCAATTCGATTCGGTGAGCAGCAGCAAAGTCTTCGCTTTCGGTTTCCGCCTCCAGGGTAAAACTGCGGAAGAATCCAGTTACGTTGGTGATCATGAGGTGTTTGACTTTGAACTGCAGTTCAGAGTGTGCGGGGTCGAGTTTCCAGAGGATAGACATAGGTTCCTGAATTATTTGTTTAAACAACTATTTTCGGTGCTCGAAGGTTCCGCCGAGAATTCAGCAGATAGCAAAGCAAGGATGAGAGGATAATTACTGCCGCCAGCGGCCTTCGGTCAGGCTACCTTTGCAGATTAAATCGTGCACAGCGGGCAGACCCTGCGCAAGGTGAATCAAAATTTATGGGAAGAATAGTGGCCATTGTAGGCCGGCCGAATGTGGGAAAAAGCACCCTCTTTAATCGGCTGATTGGTGAGCAAAAGGCAATTGTGGATGATGTAAGCGGCGTTACAAGAGATCGGCATTATGGTGTTGCCGACTGGAACGGCAAAGAATTCATCGTGATTGATACAGGCGGTTATGTGGCCGGCGGGCGCGAGCCATTTGAAGCTGAAATCCGCGACCAGGTGCAGCACGCAATCAATGAGGCTGACCTCTTGCTGTTTATGGTGGATGTAACCAC
>CBDTVD010000128.1:0-5833 GCA_965363965.1 uncultured bacterium | reverse complement strand
AAGCTTGGCACCTGCCCCGGTCAAGGCTGCAGAACCGCTGCCCCCTGCCCCTGCGGGAAATCGCTCAAAACTCGAAAAACGATTGGCTGAGATCGAGCAGCAGGTCGCAAAACTCGAAGCCGAGAAAGCGGCCCTGGAGGTGGAGATGCAGGCCCAAATTGATTACAATAAACTCCAGCCCATGCTCAAGCACCTCGAGCAACTCAAGAAATCGCTGGCAGCCGCTGAAGCTGATTGGGAGCGGGTAGCGGCTCAGCTGGAAGCCTGACAACCTCTCTGTGCAACCCTTTGGGCGCGCTCAGGTTATTGGCTGACAAGAAATCTCCATGAAACCCAGCGATAAATCACCCGGCATGAACCTGGCCGACCGCCCTTTCCGCGTGCTGCTGATTGCAGGAAGCGAGCGCCGCCAATACAATTGCCCTGGCGTGGACAGCAAAGCCCGCACCCTGATGCTGCGCATGGCCGATGCATTGCCGCAGGAATGGGAAATAGATTGGATAGACTTGGGCAATGTTTTCGGCGAGGAGAAAATACAGAGCTGCAATGCGTGTGTAAGCACCAGCATGGCGCTGTGCTGCTGGCCCTGCAACTGTTATGAAAAAGACCACAAAAAAGAGCCTGACATGATGTGGAACAATGACCTCTATGCCAGGCTGGATGCAGCCGATGCCTGGGCAATTATTGCCCCGGTAAACTGGTATGGCCCCACCAGCAACATCAAACTGATGTTCGACAGATTGGTGTGCATGAACGGCGGAAACCCCAGGGCAGAACTGATAGACCATAAAAATCCTGACAAGGCCATGGCCCTTGAGCATTCGGCCCAATGGGAAAAACTCAGCGTCAATCATCTGGAGGGGCGCACTGCTGGTTTTTTTGTCTATGGCGATGGCGGTGCCGATGAGGCCGACAAAACGGGCAGGCCCAAAATTCTGAGGCACAAAGAATGGTTCAACCCAGATGAGGAGCCATTTGATGAAGAGCGAGACACCTATGCCCCAATCGTGTGGCAATGCAGATACTCAGGCATAGAAGTGCCCGACAAGCTGTGGATGCACTGCACTTTTGGTGCTGGCGAAAAATACAGCGACAACCAGGCTGAAGACATTGGCCCAAAGCACCCAAATGTTTACGCGGAGTTTGACAGTTGGGTAAAACGCTTCACCCTGCATGTCGCCGAAAAAGGCAAAGTGCCCCCTGGCGAATTTCGCGCGTGGGGATACGATGCACCCAGCCACCGTATTGATGATGTCAGGCTCGGCTGGCGATACCTCAAGATGAAAATAGGCGTAGCCCCAGAGGGGTCCTCTGCCCAAATTCAGCAGGATCGGGGCCTCAGCCGCGATACCTACTTTGGCCAGGGCCGAAACGCCGACAAAGCGTAAATGACATTTCACTCAATCGCCCCGCATTAGGTTTGCCCCATAAATGACAGCTGCCGAAAACCCCGAAGAAGAGCGCGAACCTGGCAATACCCTCAAATTAAAATGGACCGTTGGCTTGCCCGAACTGATAAGCCAGCTGGGCATCACCCTGGCCATCAGCACTTATCAGGCTGGAAAACTCATTTTTCTGACAGCCTCTGATAAAGGCCGAATTTTCCAGATTCCCATTTCTTTCAAAAAGCCCATGGGCATTGCTTTTCACGATGGAAAACTGGCAGTGGCCAGCCTCAGGGAGCTGAATCTATATGCCAATTCACCTGCCATGGCGGCCGATTATCCCCGGAACCCCAGCGTTTATGATGCACTCTTTCTCCCCCGCGCAACTTATTACTGCGGCGAGGCCGACATACATGACATCAGCTTTGGCGATGGTGTAATGTGGGCTGTAAACACGCGGTTCAGCTGCCTCTGCACTTTTGATATCAATTACAGTTTCATCCCCAGGTGGAAGCCCCCATTCATCACTCAGCTGAGGCCTGAAGACCGCTGCCACCTGAACGGAATGGCATTGGATGAAAAATTACCGAAGTATGTAACTGCACTGTCGCCCACCGATGTGCCTGAAGGCTGGCGCGCCAGCAAGGCCAAACAAGGAATGGTGATGGAAGTGCCCAGCGGCGAGGTGGTGGTCGGCGGCCTGGGAATGCCCCACTCCCCCAGGCTGATTGATGGCCAATTATTCACGCTGCTCTCAGCAACAGGGGAACTGATTAAAATTGACCCGAAATCAAATTCCTTCCAAACCATTGCCAGCCTTGATGGATTTGTGCGCGGCATGGATTCTTTTGGCGATTACATCTTTATCGGCTTATCCAAAATCAGGGCAAGCTCGACGACTTTTCAGGGCCTGCCTATCACACCCAAGGCAAAACATGCAGGCATAGCAGTAGTCAGCAAACTGACGGGCGAACTGGTGGGCGAAATCAGATATGAGGACACCGTGGAAGAAATCTTCGATGTAAAAGTGATCCCAGGCATCAGAAAACCTGGCCTCATCAACACTTACGACGACTTGCACCAGGATGCCATCGTTTCGCCCAAAGGCCACTTCTGGCGAAAACGCAAAGAAAAAACTGAGGAAAACGAAATCTCAGAACAAGGCGATTAAGGCGAAATAAATTCCGCCCTCGCCCAGTGCATTGCGGCTGTACTCAATCCGGCCAACCTGATTAAAATGCACCACAATGTCCACACCTCCGCCATAGCCAATTTGCAGTTTATTGATCAGGCCATTGTCAAAATGGTCAATGTCATTCAAAGCCACAGTGCCGGCATCGGCCAGCAGTTTCGGATAAATCAGCACTGGAATGCTCCGCCACCCTTTAAAAAAAGGCAGCCAATCAATTTGCAGCGTGTCGGCCAGCAGCCTGTACTTCAATTCACTGTTCAACGTAGCAGCAGTTGGGCCGCTGGCGAAATATCGCTCATACCCCCGCACATATTCCCGGTATCCCAAATTGCTCTGATATAAAAAAGGCACATTGTCGCGCGTAATCACTGTCCGTCCGCTCAGTTTCACTGCCCCGTAAACCAAAGGCATCGGTTCTGCGAAGGCCTTCATGTTCACCATCAGCACGGGGAAAGTGCGATATAACCTGGTGAGCGAAATGTTAAACTCACCCGTCAGATTCAAAAAGTACCCATGCAGGGGATAAACGTAGTGGTCTCTTCCATCATATGTAGTACTCAGCTGCGCCTTGCCCATTGTAAATTTTTCATCCCTCAGCGGTGAGTATTCTGGATTTGCAGCCCCCACTGCAGTGTCAAGCCGATACCGCTCAAGGCCTATTCCGCCGCCATATTTCCATCTTATTTTTGGTCGCCAGGTGGCGCTGACCATCACGGCCCCTTTTTCAATCAGCCTGCGGTCATCAGCCCGCAGAAAAACCAGGCTGTCGCCACGTGCCATCAGCGGCACCTCGTTCCCGCGCTCATAGCTGGCCTTTGCCACCAGCCCTAAATTGGGATAGCCTGCAAACCGGCGCGCCGAGTACTCCAGGCCGATTGTTTGTCGCCATCCCCCCAGCAGTTCCAGCTTCAGCGCATCTCCCCTGCCAGTCAGGTTGATGTAGCCGATGTTGCCGCCATAGGTTGTGCGATACAAATTCTTGGCCTCGAGCCATTCGGTCAGGTTTCGGTCTGCGATGGCGAATTTTGGGCTGCCTGTCAGATAACCGCGCTCTAATACCTCAATCCGTGCATCCAGTGTTATGCTGTCGGCGCGCGGTGTAAGCCGTAAACCTGTGGTGTGAAAGAGCGCAGTGGCCTGCAGTTGCGCTCCAACAGTTGATGCATAGCTGGCCAGGCTTCGGCTGCTGTCTATGTAAATGGTGTCGCCCTCGCTGAATGGTACTTCACGCAGCACAGTTTGCGGACGAGTCTTTTTTATCCCGTCAATGGATATTGAGCCAATTACCCATTGCCTTTCACCCGTTCTGCCCTGCCCGCTGGACTGATGACAAATCAGAATCAGTGCTGCAAAAAAACTCAGCCGACTGATTGATAGTGTCATTGGGTTTCAAAACCCCTAAGGGCGTCAGAGGTCGAACAGCTTCATCAGCAGGTCATATCTGTCCTGCATTTCGTCCGCTTGGCGCTCGTTGGGATAGTAATAACTCACCACATAGCCAAACCGTTCAAAGGTGGCCACCACATGCTTTAAATCGAGCGTGCTGAGTTTCAGGGTAACTGAAAACTTGCCGGCCACCTCATCACTATCCATGTGCATCACCATCACCTTGGCGTTATTCTCTGATACTATTCGGGCAATTGCCACCATGTCAAAGTCCAGCACCCCCACTTCCAGCACAATGATTCCCCCAATCTGGCGATAGCTGTACAGGCTGCCGAAATTGGCGAGCAGGTCGCTCATCACCACTGTCCCAGCATATTCGCCTCCAGCAGTGGCAACGGGTATGGCTGTGAGTTCGTTTTTGCTCCCGAACTCAAAAAGATGCAGCCTGTGCTGGTCGGGCAATACAAATCCACTCACCCAGTCTTCCCTGAATTGGCTGATCGGCTGGGTGTTTTCTGGGTCTGCTGCCGCTATTTCGGCAGGAAACATCCCCAAAAACTCCCCATTTCTCACAATGGCAAAATGGCATACATAAAATTCCTCAAACAGAAGAGCGATTGACGAGAGCGTATCGCTGGGTAAAACTGTCGGGAAGCCGTCCCGCATCAGGTCCCTGGCCAGCATCAATCGGCCTTTACAGGGGCAAGCACCTTGTCCAGAAAGCCATCCAAAATGGCATTGAATTCAGCGGGCTGCTCCATCATGGGGGCGTGGCCGCACTGGCCAATAAAGTGGAGCTCGCTGTTGGGCAGCAGTTCATTAAATTCTGTGGCAACGTGGGGCGGCGTGATTTTGTCATCCAGGCCCCATATCAGGCAGACAGGGCAGGTGATTTTCACAATGTCCTTGCTCAAATTATGCCTGATGGCCGATTTCGCCATCTGAATGATTTTCAGGCCCTTCAGCCGATTGTTAACAATCTCAAAAACTTCATCCACCAGTGCCTTGCTGGCCGTTTCAGGTTTATAGAAGGTGTACTCAGTACGCGCCTTGATAAAGTTGTAGTCTTTGCGCCGCGGATAACTGTCGCCCATCGCTGACTCATACAGGCCGCTGCTGCCTGTCAGCACCAGATTTTTTACCATCTCGGGATGGTCGAGGCTGAAAACCAGTGCGACGTGTCCGCCCAGGCTGTTGCCCACCAGGTTCACCTGTTTAAACCCTTTGTGCTTCATCAGGCCATATACATGGTCGCTCAGGCCATCTACATTCGTCTTCAGCAGTGGCATGTCGAAAAGGGGGAGCAGGGGAATCACCACATTGTATTTTGGGCTGAAGTAATCCAGCACAGCATCCCAATTGCTCAGCCCGCCGAACAATCCGTGCAGCAGAAAAAGCACAGGCCCTTTGCCCTGCTCAATGTATCTGAAGTTGCCTTCCTCTGTTATTTTATAACCCATCCCTTATGGCTCCCCCAACCTTGTTAGTTTTTTACCCTATCAAAAAAAGTACCCTAAAGATGCGCGGGCAGGGGCTTGCGGGGCCAAAGATATTATAAATCTTCATAATCATTGCTTCACTTTGCGCCTCAGCGCACAATCGTGCCCACTGGCTCTCCTTTCACTGCCTGCAGCAAGGCACCGCCCTGGTTGATGTTGAAAACGATGATGGGCAATTTGTTTTCCCTGCAAAGGGTGATTGCCGTCATGTCCATCACACTCAGGTTCCGCATAAAAACCTCATCAAAACTGATGGTGGAAAACCGCGTGGCGGTAGAGTCCTTCAGGGGGTCGGCACTGTAGATGCCATCCACCCGGGTTCCCTTCAAAATCACCTCTGCATTTATTTCTATTGCCCTCAGCACCCCCGC
>CBDTVD010000127.1:0-5959 GCA_965363965.1 uncultured bacterium | reverse complement strand
GGTAAACGATGTCAGGGTTGGGCACGGTGTCATTGGGCAGAAACAAGGCCTGGCCCTCAGGCTCGGCGCTCCACTTATAGGCATCAGGTGATGGGCTGCTGAAATTGTAGAGGGTGCTGGGCTGGCCGAGGCACTTATTGGTATCGAGGCTGAAGGCAGAAACCACCCCGAAGCAGGCAGCCTGGAGTTTTTCCACCAGAGTGGTGCAGCCATCCATGATGAAGAGGAACCGGAGGTCATAGCAGCCGGGCTTTTTAAAAATGATGGTGGTGTTTTGGGCAGTGCTGTCGGCGATGGTTACATCCTCTGGCGGGCTGACAATCCAGACAGTTTTATAGAGCGAGTTTTTTGGGTAGCGATAAGTTACCTTGGCATTCAGCGTAGTTTGCAGGGGCGGGCAGTTGGCGGTGGTGGTGCCGAGGCTGACTTGCAGGTTTGCCCCTGTAACATTCAGGTATCGGTTGCGGATGAGTGTGTCGGGGCAGCCTTTGTCGGTTTTGGCAATCATCCTCACCGTATAGGGGCCGGGCACCAGGGGCTGAAATGTAGGGGCCTTGCTGGTAAAGCTGAATCGGATGGTGGGGCTGTCGGCATGGGTAACCGTCCATAGATAGGTGTATGGGCTGCCAGGGTCGTCCTTGGGTGTAGTCAGATTGGTGAGGTTGATTTTTGTGCCGAGGCAGACCGTGGTGCTGTCGGTGGTAAAATCAACTTTGGGGCGCTGAATGCTGATGTAGCCTGCGCGGCTGGCACTGTCGAGGCAGCCGTTGGTACTGGTAACCACCAGCTTGATGCCATAGATGCCTGTCTTTTTAAAAGTATATCCGGTGTCGGTTACATTCAGCGGGCCGATGCTGTCGAGATAGACGTGGTTGGTATCATAGATGTACCATTTATACTTGACGCCTGTTGCCCCGCCCGTGGCGCCGATTGCCTGCAGGGGCACCCGCAGCGGCGGGGCGCAGGCTGTGCGGGTGAGGATGCCGAAATCGGCACGAGGGCCTTTGGCGACCACATAGCCTGCCTGCAGATAATTAACGTAGCAACTGGCATTTTTATATCGGTAGCTAACCTTTACGTCATAACTGCCAGGGGTGCCGAACTGCAGTACACCGGCCTCAGGGTCATAAATGGCTCCGCCGTAGTCATAATTAAAGTCCTCACGCTCTCTGAATTCGCCCAGGCCTCGGGGCCTCACTTTTTGGCTGATGCAAATCAGGGTGTCGCTGAAGCTGACCATCTTCATCACAAACGATTTTCGCCGGTTGGTATAGGTGCAGCCATCGCTGGTGGTGATGCTGAGGATGGCATCGTATTGCTTGGTGTTGTCGTTATAGGTGATGTCGGGCGGATATTGCTGCGTGCTGCTGCTGGGGCTGCCGCCGGGGAAACTCCAGTTCCAGGCAGTTACGGTGCGGCCGCCCAGGAGCCCGCTGACACTGGGGAAATACTTCACCACTGGCTTTTTGCCCCAGGTGATGTTGGCGCAGAAATCGGTTTTGACAGAATCAGAGATGACGATGAACTTGTTATCGCTGAAAATGCCAAGGCAGCCGGCAGTATTGGTTACCTTGAGGGCTACGTTTTTAGTGCCTGTGCTGCTGAAAGTATGCACCACGGTAGCAGGTGCATCGCTATAGGTTTTGCCATCAATGATCCACTCGCGGGTTTTCACATTGGCAGTGTTATCGGTGAAGGTAAACTCGAGGGTTGCCCCGCAAGTTTTTTTGCCAGGCGAAACAGCTATCACTGGTGAAGGGGTAGGCAGCACCTCTACTGTATCAACGTAGGGCCCGCAGTTGGTGCCATTGGAAAGCCTGACTGTCAGCTTGATGACATTTTTGCCAGGCGTTGAAAAAATCTTTTGGATGGTATCCTTGCCCTGCACAGGGCCATTGCCAAAATCCCAGAAATAAGCGGAATTGGCGGGGGCAAATGCCTGAAAATCCACCAGCACTGGCGCACATCCCTTGCCCTGAGATTTGGTGAAAATGATGCCGTTGCAATTTTGCGCTGTGCCCAGCGATGGGGCAAGCAAACCCAGCAGCACCACCATGCAGGCCCTGGCCAGCACAGTCGGCACTCTGTTTTTCGCCAGCGATATTAAACGTTTCACGATATCAACCCCTTTTTGCTTTCTCCCTGATATCAAAGGTACCACAGAAAATCTGTGGCTTATAACGCTTTTCACAGCCAGCTTTGGGCCTGAGCACGGTTTACCCTGGCCGCTGCGGCGGATATCAATAATTAACAGGACTGTTTTTTGGCCCAAATGGTTGCCTGAAAAAAAGATTGAACAAATTGCTGAATCCAGGCAACGCAGGGCGGCCCTGGCCCGTCCTCCACCCCAAAGGCAGAAGAAAAGCTGGCACAATTTCCCCTCTTCCATGGCCGCCTGCACAGGGCAGGCCGAGGAAAGCGATGGGGAGAAATGCGGCTTATTGGCGCCAGAACAAGTAAATTTGCTAACTGAAATAATACAGATGAATCGAAAACCGAGTATTTTAAGGCTGCTCTGCCTGATGCTGCTGGGGCTTGGCGCCCTTTACGGTGGTTCTGCCAGCGCGCAGACCTGCACCGTCAGCCTGATCAACGGGGCAGTCGAAAATTGCGCGCCTGCATCCCTCCAATTCAGTGTGTCCACCCCGTCAGGAAAAACGGTGAGCGGATACACCTGGGATATGGGCGATGGAACAACAGACGCCCGCCCCCAGCCATCAAAGGTTTACACCAAGCGCGGCAGCTATAATGTGGTAGTAACTGTCAACTTTACTGATGGCACCAGCTGCCAGGCAGCTTATGCCAGCACCATCAAAGTCTATGGCCAGCCCCAGGCTGTCATCAAGGTGCCTACACGCACCAAACAGTGCTTTGTGGGCAACAGCTTCAGCTTCGGCGAGAACTCCAAAACCAGTGCCGACAACTGGAACATTGTCAAGTATCTGTGGACATTTGGTGATGGCGACACCAGCACCCAGCGCACCCCCACCCACAGTTATGACAGCAATGGCGTTTACACCATCAGCCTGACTGTTGTGGATGCCAAAGGTTGCAGCCACATCCAGCAGCTGACCACAACAATCCACGTTCTGCCTGACATCGTGCCCGTGTTTACTGCAGTAGGCACGCAGGGATGCGGCAAAACCGATTACACCTTCATCAATAAAACCGATACCAGCGGCATGGAGCTGAAAAAGTGGTACTGGGATTTCGGCGATGGTACATGGGACAGCAGCCAAACCTGGACAAACGTCAAGCACACCTACACCACGGAAGGGCCATTCAATCCTCGGCTGATTTTCGAAAACGCCCTGCAATGCGTTGGCGTGAAAACCGGTTCCCCGATTAACAACTTCAAGCTTAAAATCGACATATCATATAACGACACCATCTGCTGGAGCGATGCCAAGGAAGGCAAAGGGGTGATTTTCACCGTTAAGCCAATTGCCAATGCATCCTTTTACGGATGGGACTTTGGTGACCCCGACAGCGGCCCGGAAAACGTTAAATACTATGCATGGAGTGCCACCCACAAGTATGTCGGCGGTGCCAAAAATTATTCGGTCAGATTCAGCGTCAACGTACCAGGCTGCCCTGCCATCGATACTTGCATTGTGCTGCACGTGCAAGGCCCCCAGGCCCGAATCCTGCTGCCTGCGCCACCTTATCCCCCCACAAACACTTACATTCCTGCCCGCCCGCGTCTGGATAGTTTCTATATCTACAAGGATACCCTCGAGGCCAGCGGAACAGTACAGGGCAAATTCAGAAACCTGCAGGGTGTGCTGATTACCAAAACCAACGATTACCACGTTGTGCGCAGGCAGGATGTTGATAAATTCATTGCCTCCTTTCAGGAAATCAACCAGACACAGCTCAAGCCTCGGCTGCTGTACAAATGGGATGTTTTCCGCTTCCGATACAACTTCGGCAGCACCGCACAAACTTGCGGCCTGCTTACCGATACTGTCAATTACAGCATATTCGATTACAGCAATGGCATAGTAACCGACACCATCTACCAATACTGCGCACCCGATTCAAGTGTGTGGTATGTAGATACTGCCCAATATCGCCTCGGCTTTAAGCGCGAGTTTATCAAAGACAAAAACGGCAAAGTGATTGACACGCTGGATACCTGGAAAAACACCACAGATTCCATTGCCATCATGAATGGCAACAGCTTTGTCGGCTGGCAGGCTGGCAGTTACTCCATCCACCGCAATGGCAAGGCACTATATATAGATACGCTTTGGCAAAGCCCCCCCCCTGGCTCTTATGACTATGCAGTTAAAGTGATTTATGGCTTGCAAACTTTCTGCGACTTGGATACCACTTGGGGCATTGCTGGCCTGAACCTTATCCCCAGCAGCTACCGCACGGTAACATATGTGGACAGTGTCGAGGTGAAACAGGTTTACGACAGACGAATAGACCTTGACCAGTACCCAACTGCAAAAACCTACTACCAAAGCCAAGGCAACCCCTTTGTTTTCGCCAGCGAGCCTGACACATTCCTGGATTTTAAAAAACAACTCGGCATACATGACTCTGACATTTATCAGTGCCACACGCCGCAATATGTGTTTTTCACCAACCACAGCATCAAATATCGTCTCTATGCTGCAACGGATGACCAATACCCCAACCAGAACCCTGACACTTGCCTGGATAAAAATTACCCCTATGCAAGTGACAGCCTGATGTATCTGTGGAAATTCCGCGATGGCCAGGCCCTGCCCTGTACCTCAACCTATGCCAACCCGAATGAGAATTGTAACTTCAGCACTGAAGCTACACCTTATCACCGATTCAAGGACATGGTGCCCCCCCCCAGCCGATGCCTGTTTATCCAGCTGAAAGTTACTGACGCTGTTACAGGCTGCCAGGACAGTTTGGAATATCAGCTGAAACTTGGCCCGCCCGATGCCAGCTGGGATACATCAGTTTACTGCAAAATGAACTGGGACCTGCAGCAGGTGCTTGGCTCAAGTGTTCGCCGAGGATTCCGCCTCAGCAACCAGCCATTTAAATGCGCCAGCCCGCTCTATAAATACCGCATCAACTTTGGCGAAACTCTGCCAACTTGCGGTGCCCAGTTCTACTGGATCGAGTTCGACTCAGCCAAAAATGCCAAATACAGCGAATGCAAGAAGAACTACGCAGTGGGCGATGCACTCGTCCGCGATTCAGCACTCACTTTCAAATGGTTCGATAAGCCTACACTCGAAGGCCTCCCTTACCTCGGCAGGTGGTGGTATAATGAGGGCGACTCAGGTTGCAAAACCCTCGGTGTCGTACTCAAAAACGGGGAGTGTTTCGATACCACCTGGTATCATGATTACATCTGCTTCCCAAAACTGAGCGCAAGGTTCAATGTATATCACGCCGTCTCTAATGAACTTGTGGCTACCAGCGTGGCCGGTGTAACCAAAATGTGCCCTGATAGCTTCGGCCACAAGGTTACTCCCCTGCAGTTTGTTGTCGCAGATACCAACCAGAGCGAAGTACTCAGTTTCCGATACAGGGTACAGCGCCTGCAGGTGCCGCTCGGCGGCTTCGGCACGGGCAATGCCGACTTTTATTACAGACTGCCGTTCTGGCCCGACACGGCCAGCCTGATCAATCAGTTCATCACAATAGATGACAGCCTGACCAGCTACAACGACACCAACTACTTTGCAATTGATTCCACCATCTTTGTGCTGCGGCCAATCATAGCCCTGAAAACCAAATTGACCTTTGTTTATGGAAACCCACTGTTCCCATTCCTGGTAACAGACACCATCAAAACCATTACAGAGGAAATCGTAGGCTATGACACTGTCAACATTGATAATGCACCCCTGAAAAGCTTTGAACTGGCACAACTGAATGATTCAGGCAAAACCAAATGGAGCGAGAACGACCCGCGTGCAAGGCTGGCCGACTTTGACTGCGCCGACACAGGCATCACCAT
>CBDTVD010000126.1:0-5977 GCA_965363965.1 uncultured bacterium | reverse complement strand
ATCAGGAAAAAGGTAATTGAAGAAGTGCGCACTGCCACAAGAGGTGAGTTTATTGTTGACATCGGCTCGGCAAAACTGAATTTGTTTACGCTCAGCCTGCGGGCCTATGACCTCAGCTTGGTCCGCGATACGCTGGTGGGCAATCGGCTTTCGCCCGATAAGGCCCTCAACAAACTCGAGATTAATGTTGGCTCTGTGTGGATTTCTGGTGTCGGAATCTGGAATTACCTCAGGGAAAAAGAAATCCCCGTGCGCGATGTATCCATCAGCAACCTGAGCATCAATCTGGAAACGGATTCAATTGCAGAGCGGGACACAAACAAACAAAGCCTGGATGAATTGGCAGCCCGGGTGGCAGCAGCCACCACCCGAAACCTGCGCCTGAACAGGCTCGACCTGGACAATGCATCCATGACCTCTTCAGTATGGACACCGAAGGGGCGAGTGTTTCATCATTTCGACAGCATGAGTTTTTCCTGCGACAGCGTAATACTCGATACCAGCGAATTTGCCACTCCGCTTGATGCCCACAATCTGGAACTGAGTTTTAGAAATGCTCGGGTTACGATGCCAGAGGGCAAGCTCGACCTCAAGGTGGGATTTGTCAGGATGTCGGAGCCTGACAGTTTATTGGAAGCGCGAAACCTTTATGCCGATGCGCCTGCAAACCCCGAGCAAGATGATGACAAGTATCTGGCAACTCTCAAAAATCTGCATTTCAGCGGGCTCGACATTCGCAGGGTTTTATATGAGCGGGCCTTTAATATCCGAGAAGCGATCATCAGCGGATTCAGCCTGAAGGCTGAAATTGATGAGCGAAAGCCCGAAACAGCCCTCACCTATAAGCAGGATGCCAGCAAGCGGAACCCGCTGGAGCAGATTCCTTTTGCGGTGAGTGCCATCAGCCAGTACTTCAGCATACAGAACATTGCAGCCGACAAAGGAGTGCTGGACTATAAAGTGCGCAGCAAAATAGGCACCACTCAGCACAAACTAAACGGGGTGAAACTTGAAGTGCAGAATTTCATCATCAGCCCTGATTCTGCATCGCGCAAATTCATGTTCAGCGACAGCGTATTTTTTTCAGCCAGGCGGTATGAAATGAAGAATGCGAGCGGCACCATCCATGCCCGCACAGGTGTCATTGGCGGCAATGTCCAGGCAGGGGCACTGAAAGTGGAGGGTGCGAGTGTAAAAGCCCTCGGCGGCCCAGCCCGATATCAGCACGATGAATTCAATGTTACTGCGCCTTCCATTCAAGTGCGTGGTTTTCAGTATCAGAAGCTGATTGAAGAAGGAATTATCATAGCCAGCAGCATAGCGCTGCCCAATGCCAAAATTGACGTTTACCGCGACAAGCGCATCGCGCGCGAACCCAATTGGGCGCCGATAATGCCGCATTGGGCTGTGCGCAATGCCGAGAATCCCCTTGCAATCGGCAGGATGAAACTGCAGAATGCATACATCAAGTACACTGAAAAGGAGCCCAACACCGAGGGCCGAGGCGGGGAGTTTTTTATGACCGACTGCAATTTGGATTTCAGTAACATCACCAACATCGGGCAAAATCGCTCCATGGACTTGGATGCCCAGGCAAAGGTGATGAATGACGGGCAGCTGTCGATGACTCTGAGCCTCGATACCCGCCGCAAAGACCTGAATGGAAAATTCAACGGGCGGCTGCAGAACATGGACATTACCACACTCAACAGGATGGTGGCCATCAACACCCCAATCCGAATCACCAGCGGAGAAATAGAGGATTTGACTTTTGAGGGTGAATTTAAACGAGATTCAGCTGTAGGTGTTACGCGCATCGCCTATAGGGACTTCAAAATTCAGGTGGACAAGCCGGACGAAAAGCGGCAAAGCAAAGTGCTGACAGCCATTGCCAATTCGCTGCTGCGCAATGACAGCAAAGAAAGAAAAGGCGATGGCTACCGCACAGGTGAGCTGCACTATAAAAGAGACCATGATGACGGGTTTTTGAAATTTATGATACGCACCCTGCAAACCGGCATCATCACTGCGGTAACCATCGGCAAAGAGGATTCCAGGTATAAGGACAAACTGCAGCCAGGCTATCAGAAACCCGAAAAGGACAGCAGCAGCCGCAAGGACAGGCGAGAAGAAAAGCGGGAGGACCGAAAAGAAATGCGCGAGGAAAGGAGCGGCAACGGCCCCCTGAGAAAATTATTCAGGCGCAAAAGTGCTGATACCACGGCAGGGTAGGGGGCTGAAAAAACAGGCCTTCAGGCTGGGCCGCCGTAACTTGGCCGCCGAAATCATAAAATAGGCAACAGCAGAGACATGAGTGTATTGGTTAACAAAAGCTCGCGCGTAATTGTGCAGGGCTTCACAGGCAAGGAAGGCAGTTTTCACGCATCGCAGATGATTGAGTATGGCACCACCGTGGTTGGTGGCATTACCCCTGGAAAAGGGGGAACCAAGCACCTCGATAAACCAGTGTTCAACACCGTACGTGATGCTGTGGAGCACGAGGGCGCGAACGTTTCCATCATTTTTGTGCCGCCTGCCTACGCCGCTGATGCAATCATGGAAGCAGCCGATGCTGGCATTGCCTTGATAATCGCCATTACTGAGGGCATCCCTGTCAAGGACATGATTGCTGTCAAGCATTATCTCGGTCATCATTCCAGCCGCCTCATCGGGCCTAATTGCCCAGGTGTAATTACCCCAGGTGAGGCCAAAGTAGGCATTATGCCAGGCTTTATTCATCGCCCTGGTACAATCGGCATTGTGTCGCGTTCAGGCACCCTGACCTACGAGGCTGTAGATCAAATCACCAAAGCCGGCATGGGGCAAAGCACCTGCATCGGAATCGGCGGCGACCCGATCATAGGCACCCAAACTCTCGATGCCATAAAACTGCTGATGGCCGACCCTGACACGGAAGGAATAGTTATGATTGGTGAAATCGGCGGCCAGATGGAGGCCGATGCCGCCCATTGGATAAAGAATAACGCCACCAAACCTGTGGTCGGGTTTATTGCCGGCCAGACAGCCCCCCCAGGTCGCCGGATGGGCCACGCAGGCGCAATCATAGGCGGGGCTGATGACACTGCTGAGGCGAAAATGCGCATCATGCGTGAGTGCGGCATACATGTCATTGAAAGCCCAGCCAACATTGGGGTAACCATGGTGCAGGCACTGCGGGGCGAGCAAGTAACGGCATAAAAGGCATGGGAGTACTTGACGGAAAAATAGCCCTGGTTACCGGCGCCAGCCGCGGAATAGGCCGCGGAATAGCCCTTGCATACGCAGGGGAGGGGGCCTCGGTGGCCTTTACTTATCTGAGTTCGGACACAAAAGCGCGCCAATTGGAAGCTGAGCTCGAAACGCTTGGCGTAAAAGCGAAAGGCTATAAAAGCGATGCCGGCAGTTTTGAGGCTGCCGAAAAACTGATAGATGAAATTGTAGCTGATTTTGGTACCCTTGATATCGTTGTCAACAATGCCGGAATAACGCGCGATACTTTGCTGATGCGCATGACAGAAGCCCAATGGGATGATGTCATTCAAACCAACCTGAAATCAGTTTTCAACATCTGCCGCTTTGCCATCAAGCCGATGCTGAAGGCCAAAAGCGGAAGTATTATCAATGTATCGAGTGTGGTGGGTGTAAATGGCAATGCCGGCCAGAGCAACTATGCATCCAGCAAAGCAGGTGTAATTGCCTTCACAAAGTCGCTGGCCAAGGAACTCGGCAGCCGCAATATCCGCTGCAATGCCATCGCCCCTGGGTACATTGAAACTGATATGACCGATGAGGTGAGCGATGCCGTGAAAGAAGAGTATAAAAAAGCCATCCCTTTGCGGCGCACAGGCACAACGCAGGATGTGGCTGGCCTTGCACTGTTTCTGGCCTCGCCGTGGTCAAGTTATGTCACGGGCCAAACCATCCATGTTGATGGCGGCTTGCTCACTTAAGCAAGTCTTCCATCCGCATCGCCCTGCTGCCTTTCAGCAGCAGCAAAGCCCCTGAGAGATCCAGGCCCAGCAGCCATTCTTTCATTGCAGCCGTAGTTTTAAAAAAATCTCCGCTGGAAGAGTTTGGTGGCTGCTGTGCATAAAAAGCTTCGCCTGCAAAGCCGAGTGCCGCCCATTGGCCCGTATTTGCCAGCGCGATTGTTTCGGCGTGTTCGCGCTCAGTTTCAGTACCCAGCTCAAACATGTCCCCGATTAACAGTACTTTTTTCGGATGGGGATAGAGAATGAAATCGCGGATGGCTGCATTCATGCTCGATGGGTTGGCATTGTAGGCATCCAGAATCACCTGATTGCCATTCCACTCGAGCCGCTGTGACCGGTTGTTTTCAGGTGAATACTGATGGATTGCATTGGCAAAATTCTGTGCGCTGATGCCGAACTCGGTTGCAAGGGCAGCAGCGGCCAGCACATTATAGGCATTGAAAGTGCCGAAGAATTGGGTTTGCACCTCGACCGTGTTTTCCCATGCAGGGCTGCTTACCGCGATTGTGAGTGCAGGCGACATGCTGACAATTTTCCCCTCGATGTCTGCGGGGCCCAGCATTGAATAGGATAGTGCCGGCAACCTCTTGCAGATGCGGTGTACGCGCTCATCATCTTTGTTCATCCACATTCGGCCACCGGTTTCACTTATAGCATCCGATACCTCCGCATAAGCGCGTTCAGCACCATCGAGGCTGCCGAACCCCTCAAGATGGTCTTTGCCAATGTTGGTGATGATGGCGTGGGTGGGCCTTGATATTTCCATCAGTTCGGCATTTTCGCCCTGGTGGTTGGCACCAAGTTCCAGAATGGCCAGCTGATGCTGGGGCTGAATGCGGAGCAGACTCAGCGGCAGGCCGATGTGGTTATTGAGATTGCCCTGGGTTGAAAAAGCCTGGAGCTGTGTGCTGGCCACTGCCTGGCAAAGTTCTTTGGTGGTGGTTTTTCCATTGCTGCCTGTGATGGCTACAACAGGGATATCGAGGCCCAGGCGATAAGTTTTTGCAAGGGCCTGCAGTGCCTGCAAAACATCTGGCACCGCCACACATTTTGGGTGGTGTTGCCAGGGCTCATCGCTCACAATGGCTGCTGCGGCCCCCTGCTCCAATGCCCGGCTGACATAATCATGGCCATCTGCCTGGCTGCCTTTTAAAGCGAAAAAAAGGTCGCCCGCTTGCAGGGTGCGGGTATCAATGGAAGCGCCCGTAAACCTTCCGATTAGGCCATGCAGGGCATGTCGCCAATTTTCATCCTTGTTTTGCAAAGTATTTTTACAGGCAAAGGTTGGGCAAAAAATCAGCTATCCCTTCTTGAACTGGCATCAAAAGGGGGCAGGGCACAGCAAATTGAGTTCACGCTGCGCCTGATGGAGAAAATAATCCCGTTCTACTCCTCCACATCGGGAGTTGTAAAGTAGGAAATGCCGAAGCCTATGACAAAGATGGCAACGACAGCAAGCATTACGTAGATGATTTCTTGCATAGCCGTGTTTGGGTTTTTTTGGGTTTTAGTGTTATGTAAAAATGTTTCTGCGGCTAAAGTACGGCCTGCAGATGACATTACCAAGTTTTCGGGGGTAATTTGCACCCGAATTGAGAAATTATTTTTTGGCAGGGGTTTTTTCGGCCCTTTGCTGCACTTTTGGGCTGCCCCTTTTTGCGCAGGTGGGCGAAGATTGCCATGCGCATGACCCTGGGCAGCCTGTGCGTGAGCACAATGTTGATTTCAATAGGCTGAAACTGGAAGTATCATTTGAACCCAAAAAGGGAATCGTACACGGGGTGGCCAATTACGATTTCAAACCGCTGCGAAAAGATGTTGACAGCATTGTGCTGGACGGAATCCGAATCAGGTATGCGTCGGTAAAGCTGGATGGGCGCGATGTGCCATACAGAAGTGATGAAACAAGCATTGTAATCAAGCCAGCGAGCCCTTTGCATTGGGATAGTGAGCATAAACTGACCATTGTATATTCAGCTACCCCC
>CBDTVD010000125.1:0-6017 GCA_965363965.1 uncultured bacterium | reverse complement strand
GGGGTCAAACTCAGCCGATGGGTTACGATGCACGGCTGGGCACTCAACGTCAATACCGACCTCCGTTATTTCAACCTCATTGTCCCCTGCGGCATCACCGATAAAGGGGTAACCAGCTTGCAGCAGGAACTCGGCCGAGAAATCAGCATGGAGGAAGTGCAGGGCCACCTCGTCCGCCACTTCGCCGAGGTGTTCGGGGCGGCGGTGGGGTAGGTTAGGATTGGGGGGCTTGCTCAGCAGGATTATGATATCCCAATTCTTTATTCATCTGATGAAAGGCAAGGTATAAATCGAACGCCTGACCGCCCTTCCTCAGCCAATCAGCTGTAATGTCAAAGGCTTTCTGCAATTCAACTATGTACGCCATTCTGCCATCTGCTCCCCGAAATCCTTCGGTATTGAGATGCTTTCCACGAGTGATGAACAGATTTTTTTCATCATAAACATATCTCCGCAGCGGTTCATTTTCTGGCCCGCTCGGCAAATTGTCCTTCATCAGCCTCATCATTCCATAATATAGCTTGTGCGATGTGGAAGGATTGGCTGCATCCCCAAACATTGAAGCATCAAAAGAAGGGTCTTCCTGGCCTATTTCTTTGAATAATTCTATCTGATTAGGCCGAATTTTCTCAGCTTCATCGCTCATGCGTTTGATTTCCTGCTCGCGCTTCAGCCGTTCCAGTTCCTTTTTGATTTTGTCGTCATTTTCCATTTTATACGAGTTTAAGTTTTTGTTTATATGTGTTTAGTGTTTCTGCAAGGGTAGATTTCTCGAATGGATTGTCATTAAGCCCTTTGACGGCAAGCCCGCTGGTGGAGACCAAATGCTTGAATGCCCCATAAACATTCCGGCCCTTTTGATATTCATGCCAGCAATGGAACCCATAAATAATGGAGGGGTGCACACTGCAACTCTCGGCATAGGCTTCAACATTCGCTGGCAGGTTAATCAATGGCCTGATGAAATCTAATTTCTCTTTGGGGAACAGCATCTGTTGCGCGAATTCATCAGCCTCCGCCTCCAGGGAAAGTGTAAGGTCCACTTCACCTGAGAGGTGAAACTTCCAGCCTTTCAGCCGGTCAAAATCGTAAAGCACATGATAGAGTTCATGCAATAAGGTAAACCACAGCGTGTCATAAGATTTACGGTAATCTGTCAGTGCGATGCAGGGCTTGTCGTCCACAATGAAGGTGCCGCCCCGCACCTGAGCGTTTTTTACATAAGGCTGCACAATCACAGTTACCCCGGCATGATAAAGTGCCCGAATTACCGTTACAAAGCCATCCTTTTCAAAGCGGGTATAACTTCGCATTTTGGGCACCAGTTTCATCAGATCTTCACGGTGATAATCGTGCGGGTTATTAATTTTCTCAAATTGATAAATGGCGCTGCGCACCCAAAACTCTCGCATTTTGTCGATAGACTTTGCTTTGGTGCGGCTGAATAGTGCTGGGCCCGCCATGTGCTCATAGTCAAAAATGGTGTTGAGACCGAAGAAGCCATTTATGCGCGATTCAATGTAGCCGAAGTCATTTACATTGTCCAGCAATCCAATGGCTTTCAGTCCTTTCAGGTCAAAGTTTTTGACTATGAACGTGGCTCGGCTGGTTCTTTCCAGCTCACCAATCAGTTCCGGATTCAGGGCGGCAACGTAAATCTGGATTAATTTGGTTATGCCAATACCCAGAAAGCGGTCGAGTTTCAGAAACGATTGGATGTCCACTTTCTGCACTTCGCCTTTCACCATTCGGCTCAGCGTTGTACGATCTATGCCAATGATTTGAGACAATTGGATGTCGCTTGATATGCCATATTCAATTTTCTTCTGCTCCAGCAGGTCCCTGAAATTGAATTGCTGGCTGTCGCCCAGCAAGGCATAAATTTCTGCGAGGAGAGAATTTTCTGAGCTGCTCATTTTCGCGCCATATAAAGGGACAAAAATACGCTTGAATAACGAAACTGCTCAATTCTGAGCAGAAATCTCTCAGTGCAATCAGCCTCCCCCCTCGTCCGCCACTCCCCCGCAATGTTCGGGGCGGCGGTGGGGTAGGTTAGGATTGGGTCTCACCCGTGGGTGCGGGCACTTCCAAATCGGGAATCCGCCCATGGAAAAACATTGGGTGAAGCACCACGGGGGTCATCGACAAACCCAGGTTTGAGGTGAATTGAGTTACATATGCCCTGAGGTAAGGGAAAACAATTGCTGGCGCATTCAGCCTTACAAACCCTTCGCGCTCATCTTCAGTCACATCACCTTCAAGCATAAAGCTGCCAAAACTGTTTATCCTGAGTAAGAACCTGTCCTTGCCCTCCAGTCCAAGCTTGAAGATGACATCAAAGTGAGTTTTAGCCTCATCGCGAAAATGAATGGCAGGCTCTAAACCCAACTCCACCTGCTCTTCTTCTGGCGCATCTTGGTCCGCCCTAAACTCTACTTTGATCACTGAAAAGCCCAGGAAGTGCAACTTGGGCTGAATGCCTATTGGCGAATCCATTTTTTTAAGCTACCAGCCTACCCCAGCCCGGAGTTAATGCCCAATCCAATTGTTCGTAACTTTTGACGTGCACTGTTCTTCGGGGGCTAAGGTTAATCCAGATGAGATTCACAGTGTCCAGTGGGATGATCTGAGCATCTTCTTTTCTTTTGCTGTCTATAAAAGCAAAAAAGTCTTTGGCATCAAACTCGTCCATAAACTGGTCAAAATCGGCCGTCAGTTGTTTTATGTCAAGCATGGTACTGTAGTTTAAGCAAAGTGCAGGCCTTTTTGGTTCAGAAATTATTGCCCGCCACCCTTACTTGCCGCAAAGGTAATACGATGAGATCATAGGACTCATAAAACACACAAAGTTGAACTCTTTTCTTCCACGGGAACGGCTTACTTCCCGTACCTGCCGGAATTCGAATTCGGCTATGCTTTTCACCTGTGGGTGAGTCGTGAAATAAAATTCCAGTCATGCCGCTCAGCACCTTCTGATGGCTAAAATACCTGTATATTTCTGCGATTGAAATGTAATCGGTACGGCCCATTTTCCGCGCATGTTTTTCAATCTCCTGCTCGGCCCGGGCCAAAGAATGCTCCCAAAAATCAGAATGCTCGCGATTATAAACAGTGTCTAAGCAATTGCTGATATCGATGTCAGTTTCAAAAATCTTGTATCCCCTTCCTTTTGCTTCTCTTCCCCATGCCTCCGCAAATTCAATGTGTTTCCAAAAATAGTAACCCGGGCCGAGCCATGCATCCGGCTGATTGTAATATCGAGCTTTCGAGCTTCGGTATTGACTATCCTGAGTATGGTAGAAAATTTCGGTTTTAACCTTTCCAATAGTTGCTCTATGGCTTATCACTTGGGTGAAATAGTTTAATTCGGGTATTTGCAATGAGGAAGTGCAAAAATATCATATCCATCCGGCCGAATTAAAATTCCCCCCTCGTCCGCCACTCCCCCGCAATGTTCGGGGCGGCGGTGGGGTAGGTTACCCCTGCGCCGCCAAGGGGGCGTTGTTGGGGCCGGCGTGGTCCTGACTGGTGGGCTCAGGGTGGCCGGCGCCTGACGCGGGCGGCGTGGGCAGATTGCCTTCTTGCTCTCCTTTCGAGCCTGGATAAATAACGCGTATATGGTAAAAACTCTTCAGCAGCTTCTTCAATATCCGCCGAGTATTGTTGATGTCCTGGATGGTGATCATGGCATAATCAAACTGGTTATCCTGGATTTTTCCATCAATGATTTTGTCCACCAGTTTATCTATGGCCATTTCATCGGGGTTCTTCAGTGCCCGTGATGCGGCATCAATGCTGTCGGCCATCATCACCACGGCGGTCTCTTTGCTGGTGGGCTTGGGGCCAGGGTATCGGAATTGTGCATCGGCATCGGTGGCATCGGGGTGCAGGTGCATGTAGTTGTGGTAGAAGTACTCTACCCGCGTGGTGCCGTGGTGGGTGCGGATGAAATCAATCACCCGCTCTGGCAGGTGATGCTCATGCGCCGCCTCGATGCCCAGGGGCACATGGCCGATAATGATTTCCGCGCTGTGCTCAGGGCTTAGCTCGCTGTGGGGGTTGAAACCTGTGCGCTGATTCTCGATAAAAAAGTCGGGGTTCGACATCTTGCCGATGTCATGGTAAAGGGCACCTACGCGGGTGAGCAGGGTGTTGCCGCCGATTCGGTCTATCACGGCCTCGGCCAGGTTGGCCACCTGCAGCACGTGCTGAAAGGTTCCGGGTGCCCGCAGGCTGAGCTCTTTGAGCAGTTTGTTGTTGATGTCGCTCAGCTCCAGCAGGCTGATATCGCTGAGGAAGCCGAAAAACTTCTCATTGACAAAAATCAGCGGATAGGCCAGCAGAGTGAACAGGAAGTTGCCGCCGAACCAGATGAAGTTCTCCCAGTCAATGTCGCTCAGCCTGCCGCTCTGGATAAAAAGGAAGCCCATATAGGCCACGCTGTAACTGAGCAGGATGAGCAGTGTAGCCAGGAAAAACTGCGATACATAACGGATGTTGAGCATGGCCAGGCTGGCCACAAAGCCTGCTACCAGCTGCAGCACCAGAAACTCGAATGGGCGGGGCACCATCAGCCCGCAGATGGCGATGGTGAGCACATGGGTGAAAACCGCTATCCGGATCCCGAAAAATGCCGAGAGGATTATCGGCGCAATGCAGAACGGCACAATGTAAACGCTGAGGGTTTCATTGCCCAGCACCAGCCGAGTGAGGAACACAAAGGTTACCACGCACAGCAGAATCAGGATGACGTTTTTGGGTTTCCGCGTAATCCCTCGGCTGAAATAATCGAGGTTGAAAAGCAGCAGGCTCATCAGCAGGGCCACCAGGATAAAGTATCCGAAGATGATCAGCCTGCCGCCGCCATCGCGCATCAATTCATTTTCAAAAGTGTGCTTGAGGGTGGTGAGCACCTCGAACTGCGGGGTGCCGATGTAATTGCCGCGTGTGATGATGGTTTCGCCCTCACGCACGATGCCTGCATAGGGCGAAATGGAGTTGACCATTTCCAGCAGCCTGCTGTCGCTGAGCTCTTTGTCATAAGTAACATTGGGCTCAAGGGCGTTCATCAGCACCTGGAGAAACAGGGCACGGTCGAGCAGTGTATCCTGTTTGATGCGCCGAGTGAGCGACTCGCGTGCCTCATTGAGGGTATAATACTGGCCGAACTGGACATCCTGCGCCTGGCGATTGTTGACCTCCACCAGCAAGTCGCTTCGGCGCTTGGCATTGTGGGCGGTGTCTCGCTTGATGATGCCACGGTCATAAATGTCGCGAAGAAATTGGGGTGCTTTGGCCTTCATTCGGGCTGCCTGCCTGGGCGGCATGTCGCCTGAAACGGTAATGGCTTTGTCGAGGGCAGCCTCGGCGTCAGCGATGCGCGCTTCAGCCAGCTTCATGTTTTTGTTGTAGAAAGGCTTGAACCGCTTTTGGGCATCGCGCTTGTCTATTTCAAGCTGGGTCGGGCTTTTCTCAATGGGGAAAGTGAAAGGTGCCTTCAGGTCATCATGCGCCCAGGGCCTGCCGAGTTCGAAATCGTACTTGAACTGCCCTCGGCGGGGAATCATCTGCACAATCAGCAGCACGGCCAGGCCGAAGGCAATGTAATGAAAGCCTATGCCGAGGCGAAACTTTGGGGTACGTGGCGATGGCTTAAACATTTTTCCCAGCGGCTAAGGTAACACACAGGTGATTAATAAGTGCGAAAACGCAAGCAGGGCAGGTGCCGCTGCCCCGCGCTGAGGTCCCAGGGTGTGCGGGGATTTTCTATTGCCAGCAGGCAGGCAGTTCGGACACATTGGGCACTGCCGGCGGGTGGGGAGGCTGACAAAAGATAATTTAAATGAACGGT
The DNA here is from genome assembly GCA_965363965.1 of uncultured bacterium. Classification (GTDB taxonomy): domain Bacteria; phylum Bacteroidota; class Bacteroidia; order CAILMK01; family CAILMK01; genus CBDTVD01. The sequence continues at coordinate 166 of CBDTVD010000125.1, read as the reverse complement.
TGCATGCAGGGCACCTTGCCCTGCATGCAACCGCTGAGCTTATCGTCTGCCGCCGAGGATGCCCCCCAGCAGTCCGCCGAGGCCGCCAAAGCTCCCCTGGCCATTTCGGCCTTGGTTGAGTCCGCCGCCGAGGATGCTGATGAGGCTGCCGAGGCCGCCGCCCGGA
>CBDTVD010000124.1:0-6048 GCA_965363965.1 uncultured bacterium | reverse complement strand
GAGCGGTGCGGCTGAAGCTTTTGCGGGGCTGGCCTTTTTGGTTACTTTTTGGCCACGCAAAAAGTAACAGAAGAAACCTATAAAATCAAGGTCAAATCTCTGTTAATCAGTAATTACGGCACCCCTCCCTAAGTTTAGGGAGGGGCAGGGGGAGAGTTGTCGCGCAATGGGCGCCGAGTCCAACGGCAAGCACCATAGCTTGCCCTACAACATTTACAACTGCATATCACGTTGAAAGTCAGCACATTAACACCCTCCCCTAATACTTTAGGGGAGGGCCGGGGAGGGGTTATGACTAGCCACGCCGACCTCACCATCAGCATTTTAACACTCCTTTCTGAAGCCCTGAGGTGGGCAAAGGGCAGAGTTGTATCACGCTGATTATCAGCGGGATTAAACGCCCGTCAGCAGCGGGCGGAGTTTTTCACCAATCAGCCCGATGGACTGCATCAGTTTTTCATGGCTCAGCCCCGCCGCATCCATCTGAAAACTTACCCGCGATATTCCCCCGAGTGCCTCGCTGTGCCGCTTGATCTTCTCGGCCACATGCGCTGGGCTGCCCAGCAGCATGCTGCCCATCTCGCCGAACTCCATCGCAAAGCGAGTCTTGGTCATCGGCGGCCAGCCACGCTCTTTGCCCAAACGGTTCATGCTCTCGACAAAGCCAGGGTAAAAGTCCTCGGCAGCCTCCTCTGTGGTCGGTGCCAGGTACCCCATCGAGTGCAGACCAACCTTGAGCGTTTCGGGGGAGTGCCCCGCCTCTGCCCCCGCCCGCCGATACAATTCAATTAGCGGCCCGAACCGATGAGTCTCACCGCCGATGATGGCCACCATCAGCGGCAAACCCAGCCTGCCCGCCCGCACAAATGACCCCGGCGTACCGCCGACACCCAGCCAAATCGGCAGCGGATTCTGCACCGGCCGAGGGTAAATGGCTTGGTCATGCAATGCCGGCCTGAACTTGCCTTGCCAGGTAACCTTCTCGCTCTCCCTGATCTTCAGCAGCAGGTCGAGCTTTTCGGCAAACAGCTCATCATAGTCATTCAGGCTGTAGCCGAACAGCGGAAAGGCCTCCGTGCTCGATCCCCTGCCCACCACCATCTCGGCCCTGCCATTTGATATCAAGTCTACCGAGGCAAAACTCTGAAACACCCGTACCGGGTCAGCCGCTGAGAGCACAGTTACAGCGCTCGTCAGCCTGATGCGCTTGGTCAGGGCTGCGGCTGCCGAGAGTATGGTGGCCGGCGCCGAGTCCAGCATGTCGCTTCGGTGGTGCTCACCTATTCCGAATACATCCACCCCCGATTCATCCGCATGCACCATCCGCTGCAGCAGTTTGCCCATCGCCTCCGCTGGCGTTGCCGATAATTGTGCTGAGTGGCTCATCCGCTCAGCGGCAAAGCTGTCTATCCCAACTTCCATGGCTCAATAACCGCAGCCCCTCGGCTTAAATTCAATCTGCCCATCGCCCCCGCCAATAATGTTTGCAAGTGGCCATACAATAATCGAAAGCCGATATCTGTTTATTGAAAGTCGCTCACAGCATCATGTCACATAAATATTTCATCATCACCGCCCTTGCATGCGCCATCAGCCTAAGCGCTGGGGCCCAAGTCAGTTTCTCGCTGACACCCGCGCTCAACATTGGCTATTCCTTTAATGGATTCCGAAACCAACAACTCAACCTGCCCATCCGCCGCAGCCCCACGCCGATTCTCAGCCCAGGCATCGCCCTTACCACCCGCATCGCAGATAAGTGGATGGTTGAAGCGGCCGCCCAGATGTTTACCTATTCCCAACGCTACAGCTACAATCGCCAAAGCATGACAAGTATTGCCAACGATGGTGGGGGCAGCAGGAGTTTCGGTGGCGAGGGCACATTTGCCCTCAAAATGCACCTGGCAACCGGAAAGTTGGGAGGTTGGAAGGCCTATACTGGTGTCGGCCTCGATTATCTGCCTGGTTACAATGGATTCAGTTTTTGGACCCGCCAACTCGCCGATTTCTATTCCCCTGACAGTTCCAGCCATACCAGCGTTTATGCCACCGAAACCTATGGCAGAAATAAGTCGGTATTTGGCCTGCTCGCCAGTTATTCACTTGAGAAGACTCTCCCCAAAGGCGGAGTCCTCGGCTTCCGAGTTGGTGGCAGGCTCGGCCTCAGCCCTATTCAAAGCGTCCAATTCAATGAGATTGTCGATCACCCCAATGGCAACCAAACCCAAACCTACGGCACCCTCATCAACCGTGGCAGCCAAGTCACCCTCGGCATCTACTATTCCTTCCGCCCCCTGCTCACACTGGGGAAAAGGGGATAACCTTAAACCTAAAACACAAAAAACCCCGACCAGCTAAATGCCAGACGGGGCTTTTTTTATTGGGTGCTGAACGGCGCTTAGCCTTTCAGTTTGGTAACAACGGCTTTAAAGGCCTCAGGCTGATGCACGGCCAGGTGGGCCAAAACCTTGCGGTTCAGCGTCAGGTCGCTCTTGTTCAGCTTGCCCATAAATTGGCTATAGCTCATGCCGTGCTCGCGGGCAGCGGCATTGATGCGCATAATCCACAGGCCGCGGAAATCGCGCTTGCGCACTTTCCGGTCGCGGTAGTGGTAGCCCAGTGCCTTGTCAACGGCATTCTTGGCAACGGTATAGACATTTTTGCGGCGGCCGAAGAAGCCTTTGGCCAGCTTGAGCACTTTGCGCCGGCGGGCGCGGGCAGCAGGGTTATTGGTTGCGCGTGGCATTTCTTTCCAGTTTTTCTTGTTTCAGGCGGATTGATTTGCGGTTACTTGCCAATGGTGAGCATCAGTTTTACTGCGCCCATGTTGGTGGGATGGACAAGGGCGAACTGCTGCAATTTATCCTTGCGCTTTTTGCTCTTTTTGGTGAGGATGTGGTTGTGGAAAGCGTGTTTGCGCTTGATTTTTCCTGTTCCGGTAACGTGGAAACGTTTTTTGGCACCGGATACCGTCTTCATTTTTGGCATTTGTTTGACGTAAAAGGGTTTATGGTTAAAAGTTTATGATTCTGTGATGCTGGCATCCGTGCTGGGCTCAGCAGGTGCAGTTGATTTGATTTTAGCTGCCTTTGCAGGGGCTGGCTTTGCAGGTGTTTGCTCATCGCGCTGCTCTGCCTGCGGAGTAAGGGGCTTTTCGGCCGGGGCGGCTGCCTGGGCCGGGGCTGTTTTTGGCGCAGGGGATTTGGGCGCAGCAGGCTTGCTGGCAGGTGCCTCCTTCTTTTTGGTCAGCCCGGGTTTGGGTGCAATCTGCATGAACATGCGCTTGCCCTCGAGTTTTGTTTCGCCGTCTATCTTTCCATAGTCGTCCAGGGCCTCCGCAAAGCGAATCAGCAATTGCTTGCCTCGGTCGGTGTGCACAATGGCTCGGCCTCGGAACTGGACATACACCCGCACCTTGCTGCCTTCTTCCAAAAAGTTGATGGCATGCTTCAGCTTGAAGTCAAAGTCATGGTCATCGGTGTTGGGGCCGAAGCGAATGTCTTTCATCACCTGCTTGGCGGCCTTGGCTTTCAGCTCTTTCTGGCGCTTGCGCTGCTCATAAAGATACTTGCTGAAATCGAGGATGCGCGCAACTGGCGGCGACACCTTGTCGGAGATCACCACCAGGTCGAGTTCCAGCTTGGTGGCCAAATCGAGTGCTTCCCTGCGGCTATAGACACGCTGCTCGACGTTGTCGCCGACCAGCCGCACCTCATCATAGGGGATGGCACCGTTTACTTTAAAACTTTCCTTGAACTCGTCCCGCACTGGCTGGACGACTCTCGGCATTCTTGGTCTTGATTTGATAGGCTATGCTGTCCTTTTAAAGGGTATTAATTTTTATGTGGTGTGCGCTACTGCAATTTCCTTGCTGATTTTTTCCATTAGCTCGGCCAAAGGCATGGCTCCCTCATCACCAAGCTTGCGGCGGCGGACGCTGACAGTGCCAGCTTCCATCTCTTTCTCACCTATAATCAGCATGATGGGGATTTTCTTTAACTCTGCTTCGCGGATTTTTTTGCCTATCTTTTCGTTGCGCTCGTCCAGGGAGGCGCGAATTTCGGCACTGGCAAGCGATTCTGCAACAGTTTTTGCATATTCGGCCACTTTTTCTGTAACCGGCAGCACAATTACCTGCTGCGGAGCCAGCCACAAGGGGAAATCGCCTGCGTAATGCTCAATCAAGAAACCGATGAAACGCTCATGGGTGCCAAGAGGGGCACGGTGAATGCACAGCGGCGTCTGCTGGCCATTGTGGGCATCAGTATAGGTTAAACCGAACCGATGGGGCTGGGCAAAATCAACCTGATTGGTGGCGAGGGTAAATTCCCGACCGATTGCGCTCCAGACCTGGACATCGATTTTTGGCCCATAGAAGGCGGCTTCATCCGCCACCTCTATGTAGGGGATTTCGCTTTCAATCAGCACTCGGCGTACCATGTCCTCCGTCTTTTTCCACAACTCCGGCTGGTCAACGTATTTCACGCCGAGCCGCGCTGGGCTGTGCGTGCTGAACCGCATCACATATTTCTCGATGCCGAACAGTTTGAAGTAATTGACATACAGTTCATTCACTGCCCTGAATTCATCGGCAAACTGCTCCTCAGTGCAATAGATGTGGGCATCATTCATCTGCAGGCTGCGCACGCGCATCAGGCCAAACAGTTCGCCCGATTTTTCATACCGATAACAGGTGCCGTATTCGGCCAGCCGCAGGGGGAGGTCTCGGTAGCTCCGTGGCACCGCCCCATATATTTTGTGGTGATGGGGGCAGTTCATCGCCTTCAGGTAATAGCGGGTGCCCTCCATTTCCATGGGGGGAAACATGCCATCAGCGTAATAAGGCAGGTGCCCGCTGGTCAGGTACATGGCCTCTTTGGCCAGGTGCGGCGTCCGCACCCGCTTATACCCCGCATGGGCCTCAGTGCGCTTGGCCAGCGCCTCAAGTTCCTCGATGATGACGGTCCCGTTGGGCATCCACAGCGGCAGCCCGGGGCCCACCTCATCATCGAAGGTAAACAGTTCGAGTTCCTTGCCTATTTTTCGGTGGTCGCGTTTTTTGGCCTCTTCCAGCTGAAACAGGTACTCATCCAGCAGCGATTGCTTGGGGAAGCTGATGCCATAAATCCGAGTCAATTGGGGGTTATCCTCTTTGCCGCGCCAATAGGCCCCTGCCACTGTGGTCAGCTTCACTGCTTTTATGTAGCCGGTCTCAGGCAGGTGCGGCCCCCTGCACAGGTCGGTAAAGTTGCCCTGACTGTAAAAAGTGATCTGCCCATCCTCGAGTTCATTGATCAGTTCGAGCTTATAGGGGTCATTTTTTTGGGTGAAGTATTCTATTGCCTCAGCCTTGCTGACCTCCGTGCGAGTGTAAGCGGAACTCACTTTCAGCAGGGCCTGCATCTTCTTCTCGATTTCTTCGAGTTCCTCCAGGCCGAGCGGCTTCCCCTGCGGGTCCACGTCATAGTAAAAACCCCCGTCAATGGCTGGCCCAATGCCGAAGCGGATGCCAGGATAAAGGGCCTCCAGTGCCTCGGCCATCAGGTGGGCCGTGCTGTGCCAGTAGAGGCGCCGGCCCTGCTCATCATCCCATGTCAGAATTTTGACAGACGAGTCTTTCTCAATGGGCCGAGCTAAATCGCGCACTTCGCCATCCACCAGTATGCCGAGCGCTTCCCTGCCCAGCCGCTGGCTGATGCCGCGCGCCAGCTCCAGCCCGGTTATCCCCTGCGGCTGCTCCCTGACATTTCCATCCGGAAAACTGAGCCTGATTGTCATCTTTGCCGCAAAGGTACGCGGAGCCGCGGAAGCGGGGGTGAGGAGTAAACCCACTCCCGTATTCGAATGTGGATAACTTTTTTTTGACCTTAATTGAATCATTTGGGTATTTCCTGATCATATATTTGCGAGCAGGGAAACATTGCTCCCTGAAAAAAAATGTTAAATACCTCCCCCGCCACTTGTAGAATGACTCCGCTTGATGTTTCAGATTTCACACCTGGCCTGTATATCATCAGGATTGAAAACAAACAGGGGATTTCTTCCCATAAG
>CBDTVD010000123.1:0-6070 GCA_965363965.1 uncultured bacterium | reverse complement strand
CTCAATGGCCGCCCGCCGCTGCTGGAAGAATGGAGCGGCGAGACGGTGCGATATGCGGTTAGCACCTAAGGGTGGGCCTCAGGCACGCCGACATCGCTCCAGACGGCGAGTTCATTGCCGGTGGTGTCATTGAAGTGGAACCGCCTGCCGCCAGGGAAGCTGTAAATGGGCTTGGCGATTTTGCCGCCAGCATTCTCGATGATTTGCTGTGTGGCTTCCAGGTCGGCTGAATAAAGGATAATCAGCGGACTGCTGGCCTTTTGATCGGGACTTTGAAAGAATCCGCCCTCGAGGCCTGAACCGCTGAAGGCGAGATAATCATCGCCCCAAGCAGTAAACTTCCAGCCGAAAGCCTGGTGATAGAATCGCTCTGTGGCTGCCATGTCGCTTGCTGGAAACTCGACATACTGGATTTTGTGGTGATGTATTTCCATTTTTCGATTTCGCACGGGTTTGGGCCGATTTTTAGGCAATCGGTCTCGCCAGTAATCACGGCCATAGTTGATGAGGATTTCATCGCCCGGATGGATGTTTCGGCTGGCGATCAAAAGAACCTTTTTTGCGCGCTCCTCAAACCGGACATTGTTGATGAGGCCTGGCTGAAAGCTGGCGCCCCGCGCATCATTTGCATATTTGGCAATGCATTCATCCACAGGCTCGGCGTCCATCACGCGGCCATCATGTGTGCGGTAGAGGTAGGTTCCGCCGCCTGCGGCATACTGGGCGCTGGCTTGTTCCTCGGTTATCAGGTTGCCCCAATACTCGGCTACAATTTCGCCGCGTTTGATTGGTTTGCTGGCGAAAAGGCCTTTTCCAGCACCTGCAATCGTGCTTTCATCCACATGCAGGCGGTGGTGATATCCGGTGTTGGGTTTGGGCGCGGCCATGGCAAACTATAATCGCCGCAAAGATGCAGCGGGGCACAAACCCGAAAGTTATCGGCCTTGAAATGACAACGGATCACTCCTTTTAATGCCCTTCGCGCTTGACTCCAGATTATTGTCCGATTCTATACCCGAGTGCAAGGCCAAAATCTAAAAAGAGTGCAGGCTCAGTATAGATTCCTAACCCCTCATAGAGCACGGATGGCCCAGCAAAAACATCGATCAGCACTTTTTCAGCCAGCGGCAACTGCCATCCGCCATACAATCCAAAGCACAGCGGCCAAATTTGATTTAAGTTATGCTTGAATTAAGACCAGATCGGCACAAAAAGCGGCAGTCAGGCTTGGTTTGCTGCCGATTTTCGGCCAGCTGGTTTCCAAAATTGGAGGGCGACCAGGAGCGCCAGAAAGGCGAAGACGGGCATGGCGGCTTTGTCGGTGTCCAAGTAGTTGTTCATCAGGCCGTGGACATAATAAGTGGCGAGGCCCATCAGCGTGCCTGCTGCCACATAGCGTGCGCGGGGGTCAGGGTGGGTGTAGACGGTTTTGAGGCCAGCGCCTATGCTGACTGCAACCAGGGCAAGCATAAGCAGCAGGCCCAGGACACCCTGCTCAGCCAATGGCCCCAGGTACTCGCTGTGGGCATTGCCGAGTGTGCCGAAATCGGTGGAGATGGCCGTTTTCTCGGAACTGAGCTGGAAAGGTGCATAGGTGAACATGTAGGTGCCAGGGCCCCACCCGACAATCGGCCTTTGGTTCCACATCCTCAGTGCCGAGGCCCAGCGATTGAGCCGCTCGGTATTGCTGTCATCGGTGGTTACGTTGCTGACACTTTCCAGGTGCTGGTCGAAATTGTTGCTGCTGGTGATGTGGTTTCGGCGCGCCTGCTGGATGAAGGCATTGGCCAGAAACCCAGCACTCAACCCGAAAATGATCGCCAAAAAGGCAAGCATTTTAATGGGGATGCGCAGCAGCATCACTCCGCCGAAGGCAAAACCTGCAAGGGCACTCAGCCATGCCGCCCTGGTAAAGCTGAACAGCAGGCCGATGGCCAGCAGCACCAGGAAAAACACGAGGCCAAATCGGCCCCAGGGGCCTATGCGGAAGTGCCGTGCGCCCAGCAGAACCATCAATACCAGCGGCATCAGCAAAGCGATGAGGGCGGCATAATCGCCATGGCCGGCAAAAAAGGGGTCGGGGGCAGTGTTGCTGTACCATATTGCCCAGCCGTGGTCAGCGTGCCGCTGCAGGGTATAAATAATGACAGCCCCCAGGCTGATGAGCAGCAGCCACATAAAAACAATCAGATGCCTGGGCCTGCGAAAAAGCTCGATGGCCAAAAAAAAGAATCCCCCCAAAAACCAGCCGCGTGCAACCAACGCCTTGAGGCTGACAAGGGGAAGCTCGCTGAAGAGGGTGGCAATGCCCATCCAGGCAAATTGTGCAAGAATGACCAAGCTGATTGGGTGGAGGAGGTTTTGCCGAGGGTAGCCGCCTTTGAGGGTTATCTGCAGCAGCAGCAAGCCTGTGAGCAAGGCCAGCAGGGGTTCATTCGGCAGACTGATGCCCAGCCCGAAAAGGGGAATATCCACCTGAACACTCAGGGGGATGGCGAAGGCGAGGGCGAGCATCACCCACATCGGCCTATAGAATGCAAGGGCCACAACTGCCGCAATGGCTGGCAGTGCCAGTGCCCAATAAAAATCAAGCGTAAACAAATAGAGGTTCAGCCCCAAAAAGCATAAGCTGAGTGCAGGCACCTGCCAGGCCAGTGCTGGCCGAGCTTTAAATGCGGCCGATATTGCGCTCATCAAGGTGGAAACCTTTTAGGCGGCGATTGCTGCGGAGCGTTTCACGCAATGCATAGAGCAAAATGGATATCAATGCTGCGCTGGCCATGCTGACAGCCACCACCAGCCAGCGGATGGGATAGCTTTTGCGCTCGGCAGGGGTGGCCATCTGATAAATGAACCGGTTGCTGAGCGATGCATTTGCGTCCACTTCAGATTGCTCGAGTTTATTGCGGAGCTGTGCAAGCTCGTCGGTTTCAAAAGTAACTTTATCCAGCAGGGATGCGTGGATTGGCCCGTATCGGCCAATAATATCGAGTTGTTTTTTTACCTCAGCTATTCGGCTTGCATTGCCGCTGATGATGGCAGTGCCGTAAGCGGTTGTCAGGGCATTGCTTTGCTCCTGAAAATTGAGCACGCCCATTGCCCCGAGTTTTTGAAGGCTGTCAACCAGGGATGCAATGAATGCCTGCTTTTCATTGTAACTTTTATAAACAATGTCATATCCACTGCGTGCCCGCTGCTGCTGGACGGCGGTGATAAAACTGTCAGCCTGGTCGCCAATAAAGTTGGCCATCAGGGCAGCAGTATCTCGGCTCTCGTCCAATACAGTGATCTCGATTGAGTTGTATTCGGTGCGGCGGACTTTGACGTTGCTGGCGTACTTTTTCTTGAGGGCAGTGAGGGGGTAGGCGCCGTCAGGATTGATGCGATAATGGTCCATCAGGTTGAAGTGGCGGATGACAGTGCCGCTGATGATATCGCTGTTGAGGACTTGCAGCATGCGCTCGGCTTCTTCATCCTCACCCGGGCGCAAAAGGTCTTCATCGCTGCTGGCATTTGCAGGCAGCACCGCTTTGCTGATGGAGTTTGTGCTGACAGGGTAAAAAATCTGGGTACTGCTGAATTTTTCGGGTATAAATGCTGGCCCGGAAAAAATGGCGGCCAAAATGCCAGCCCCAATCGCAATCAGCAGGATGCCCCACTTGTGTCGATTTAAAAAATCAAGGATGGCGCGGAAATCGAAATCCTGCCGTGGTTCCTCAGTGATGCTCATTTGGTGGATGGACCTTTGCGCGCAAAGCTTGCAGCATGGGCCTGAAGTTAACCAGGCCCAAAAGCAGGGCAAAAATAAGCCCCCCCAGCAATCCGCTGATGGCAACCGCCACCCACGATAGGTCGAGATTACGTAACGCTATCTGCAGGGAAACTATTGCCGCGGCAAGCAGCAGCGTTTTGCCCAGCAGCCAGGCCAGCCAGGGGCCGCCCCACTTTATCCAGGCATAAAACAGATAGCTGATGCCCACGCACCACTGTGCAGCACAGGCCACCATTGCACCTATTGTCGCCCCCCTGAAATCGCCATCGCCAGGCAGCAGCCAAATCAGCAGGCCAGCACTGAGGAAAAGGATGGAGAGGGAGACAGTGTTGAGGAACCTGAATTTGCCCAAGGCAGTGAGAGCTGAGCCAAAAAGGTACATCATGGCAATGCCCGGGTAGGCGGCCATCAGCAAAAAAAGCACTTCCCACCGAAAGGCAGCTTCGCCGGAGTAAAGCAGATTCATCAGCGGGTCGGCAGCCATCATGCCGACTGTCATCACAGGCACGGCGATGGCGGCCATCAGCCCTGCGGCAGAGCGCAGAAGGGTGCGATGATTTTCAGGGTCAAGGGCAGCCCGGCTGAAGGCTGCCACAAGGGTGGAGCCGATAAGGTAAGCGATGATGTTGGCGGCATCAAAAAGGCGGTAGGCAGCTGCAAACACTCCTGCTTCTTTGGGCCCGCTGATCCGCTCGATGAATACGGCATCCAGGCGGGTATAGGCAGTCATCAGCAGGGTGAGTATGGCAATAGGGGCTGATTGGCGGAGTACTCGGCGCCACTGGAACCCCTCGGCGACTGGTGCTGACTTGTCGAGATTTCGGGCCAGATAGAAAAAGAGGCCAATGGCGGCCAGCCCCAGGCTGAGGCATTGCAGCAGAATGAAGAGGGGGATGCTGAGCCAGCCCGACCATGCCCCATAGAGGAACGGAACAGAGAGAAGGATGACCAATGCACGATCGGTTACGCTGGCAATGCTGTCGGCCCCGAAAACCTGCATTCCGCTGAGGAAACTGCGGAGCCAGAGCACCATGCTGCTGAGCCACTGGAGGGCCACCAGGCCAAGCAGCCACTGCATGGCCCTGACATCATAGCCGAGGGCAAGGCCCAGCCCAAGTGTGAGTAGGCAATAGGCCAGGCCCAGGCCCATTTTGATTCGAAACAAGGGGCGCAGCGCATCATTTATGCCATGGGTTTTTCCGCCGAGGCCGCGTACATTCCAGGTATGCAGCCCAGGATCGAGCAGCATGCCCAGCTGCAGGCTGAGGCTGAACAGGGCAAAATAAAGCCCATACTCCTCAGCCCCGAGAATTGTCTGAACTTTTCGGTCTATGAACAGCAGCCAGAAAGGCTTGATTAAGCCATTCAGCAACAACAGCAGCACCAGGCTGCGAAACAATTTCGCCTGCATCAGGGGGTGCGGCCGCCAGGTGGCCTCAGCCGCAAACTTACACAGGCATCAGCGCCCAGAGCCGCAGGGGAAACCTATGCCCTTTTGCCGAGGTAATCGCTCACGCTGTCATGGCTCTCCGTCATTGCTTCCTCACCTTCCTGCCAGTTGGCGGGGCAAACCTCGCCGCGGAGTTCATAATGCTTGAGGGCATCGAGTGTGCGAAGGGCCTCATCAACACTGCGCCCGATTGGGGCATCGTTAATCAGTTCATGGCGGACAATTCCTTTTTGGTCGATCAAAAAAGTGCCGCGATAGGCGAATGGGGTGCCCTCATACTCCAGATGGCCGTCATCATCCATTGAGTACTGTCCGCCGAGTACGCCATAGTTTGCAGAAATGGTTTTATCAAAATCGGCGATTAGGGGATAACGCACTCCCTGGATACCGCCTTTATCCTGGGGGGTGTTAAGCCAGGCCCAATGGCTGTGCTTGCTATCGACACTGCAGCCAAGCACTACACATCCCCTGCGCTCGAAATCGTGGAGGCGGTGCTGAAAGGCAATGATCTCGGTGGGGCACACAAAGGTGAAATCCATCGGGTAGAAAAACAGAAGGATATGTTTGCCCAGATATTGATCGAGGCTGAAATTTTCGATGATTTCATCACCGTTTACGATGGCAGGTGCTGTAAAGCGCGGTGCTTTTTTTCCGACAAGGGTCATATGGTTTTCAGATGTTGGGTTCGGTTATAATTGAGTTTTTTTACGCTGCCTATCTGGAAGACTATGGGCCCGATAAGGCAAAAACTAAAACCCTATGCCAATGGCTATCGTTCCCTTGCCTGGCCTGCTGACACCATAGATTCCGCTGGGGCACTTGGAGAGCAGGGATTCAAGCTGAATTTC
>CBDTVD010000122.1:0-6071 GCA_965363965.1 uncultured bacterium | reverse complement strand
GCGATTCGGCCCAGGCTGTCAAAGTCGGCCTGCATGCGGCTCCCTTTTATCTGGTTATACTGCCCCAGGCTGTCGGGGCTGGCCATAAAGCTCCTGGTCATCAGATATGCCCGCTGTAGCCGATTTCCCTGCAGGTGCGCGATGATGGTGTCGGCCGTGGCCTGATAGCTTTCTATCCACGTTACAGGGTTGCCCAGCAGCGTGATGGTGCTGTCGCCAGCTCTGTAAATGATGCTGTCAGCTTTTCCCTGAAAATCAAGGCTCCACATCGTGCAGGGCTTCCAGCTGATTAACTCCCTGTTTCCTGCCGTGTCATACTGGCTGCGCAGGTGCTCGCTCATCAGCCACAGGCTGTCATCATTATATCCTTTGGCGAGCCTTACTCCGCCGCTGATGGTGGTTTGGTCCACCATCTCAAAATACTCTGCCGATTTTCCTTTTATCACCAATCTTTCCGTGCTGTCGAGCACCTGCACATGGCCATCGGCCTTGCCATATCCTTTTTTCTGGTCATAAAACAGGGTGTCGCCAAACAGCCACTGGTCATTGCTGAAAAGGTAGGCGTTTTTTCCGAACCGCGCCTGGCCGCTATTGGTGTTGTACCATCCATTTTCGCAATAAATCACATCCCCCTTGCTCACGATTTTTGTAGGGCCGTAAAAAGTCGCCGTTTTCGATGCCAGGCTATAGGCGAGTGTGTCGCTGGTCATCGTGTACTTGGGGTTCACCAGCCTCACTCCCGTCCTGAAGTTCAGCATCCGGCTGCCGGCGTAGTAATATCCCCGCTTGCTGGTGAGTTTGTTTTCAGCATCTGTAATTGTTCCGCCATTCAGATAAAAGCCGGTCCGAGTTTTCATGTCATAGTCCAGCCTGTCGGTTGTCAGCCTCATCGTCGGGTCGGTGCATACCACATCACCCGTAATGACGGCTTTGCGCGTGTCCCCCGAGTACTCGAGCTTTTTTCCAGATATCTGTACACTGTCGCCCTGCGTTATCCTGATGCTGCTGTAGGCGATTACCTTGTTTTCCTTGTTATAAAAGTCGGCACTGTCGCAATGCATGGTTACATCGCCCTGCTTCAGCACCACATTGTTTTTCAGCTGACGAAATTCCTGCCCATTCACACTCCGATTAATCAGCAGGTCGGCATTCACAATTTCTATCATCTGCCGGCCTTGCCCGCGCGCCCAGCTCGCCGATAATATCATCAGCAAGGCAGCTGCACACAACCCTCTGTTAATCGAATAACCCAAGCCGTACCCGAGTTACCTCGGCCAAAGGGTGAAAACGGAACCTCTTCTGCGTGCTGATATCTGTGCACAGATACCTGATTTTTATGCGCTCACCTTTTTTGTACACCCTTCCATTGGGCAGGGTAAAGTGGGCGCCCATCGGCAATTCCTCAACCGTAACCAGGTCAGGCCTTTGCGGGTCATATTGCTTGAGGGCTTTCAGCAGATTGCGGTCGGTGCAGGTGGCTGCTGTCGGGCTGGCTAAATGCCGCTTCAGGGCAAGCTCCAGCTCATCGGGAAAAAATCCCCTGTCCATGTACCGTGTCAGCAGTTCGCCATAAATGCCTTTCCACTCGGCCCCATGTGGCAGCACCTTGCCTTTGTGCCGCTGCCAGGCATGCATGTGGGCAGCCTCATGCAGCAGGGTGATCAGAAAATTGTACGGGTTCAGGTCTCGGTTCAGCGTGATTTTATGCGCCGGCTCCTCCTTTCGCCGATACGTATAATCGCCGAGTTTGGTCTGCCTCGGGTTGCTGATTTTCACCTCAAGGTCCTCATGCATCAGCAGGCGGGCTATCGGCTCATAGCTCCCTGGGGGCAAATGTGCCTCCAGCTGATGGATGCCTTTGGCGGGCAGTCGCTTTTTCTTCAGCAAAGAAATCATGGAGATAAGTGGGAGAGTGGCTGCGGAGGGGGTAGAGGGGTCAGGGGGCGGGCAGTGCCTGCCCATTGCCCGCTATGGGCAAAATTGAGGCCGATGCCGCCGATTATCCTTTTTTCATGCCACGCTTTTCGGCCCATTGCTGGTTGAAACTCCTTGGGGCCAGCACTGGCAAAGCCCTGCGGCCGCCCCACTGTTTGCCGAAAAAAGTGCGCAGCAGCCAGTTCTTGGCACCGGCGCGGCCGCCATTCATCATTTTCCGGCTGAGCATCGCCTGCTGCCACCCCCGCCAAATCATTCGCTCGGTAAAATTCGGCAGCCCATCTGCCACTGCCTTCTGCCGATTTTTCAGCAGGTATCCGTGGATGTCTATTTTTACCGGGCATGTGGCCGTGCAGGCGCCGCACAGGCTGCTGGCATAACTCAGGTGGACAAATTCCCCATAGGGATGAAAATGCGGCGTAATCACCGACCCTATCGGCCCGCTGTATGGGCTGGCATAGCTGTGCCCCCCGATGTTTTTATACACAGGGCACACATTCAGGCAGGCCCCGCAGCGGATGCAGGCCAGTGCCTCCCGCTGCGGAACCTCTGCCAGCAGATTGCTGCGGCCGTTGTCCAGCAGCACCACATACATCTCGCTGGGGCCATCCGGTTCATCCTTCCTTTTGGGGCCGCTGATGATGGTGTTGTAATTGGTGAGCCACTGGCCTGTGCCGTGCGTAGCCAAAAGGGGGAGAAAAAGCCCCAAATCGGCGATGCTCGGCAGCAGTTTCTCTATTCCTACTATGGCGATGTGGATAGGCGGAAACGTAGTAGATAGCCGCGCATTGCCCTCATTCTCCACCAGCACCACGCTTCCTGTGTCGGCCAGCAGAAAATTCCCTCCGCTGATGCCTGCTCCTGCCCGCGTATATTTCTCCCTCAGTCGCCGCCGGGCCTCAAGTGTCATTTCCTCTGGGGTAGATTCCAGCGGCATTCCGAGTTTGTGGTGAAAAAGCTGCGCTATGTCTTCCTTGCTTTTGTGCATCGCAGGGGTAACGATGTGGTAGGGCGGCTCACCATCCAATTGCTGAATGTACTCCCCTAAATCTGTCTCCACCGGCTCGATTCCATTGAGCTCAAGTGCTTTGTTCAGGTGGATTTCTTCGGTTACCATGCTCTTGCTCTTTACAATGCTGGTTACCTGATTGCGCTTGAGGATGGCGAGTATCTCGGCCACTGCTTCTTCAGCAGTTGCAGCCCACACCACCTTGCCGCCATTCCGCTTAAAGTTGCTCTCCCACTCGATTAAATACCGTTCGAGGTTGTCAACCACTTTCCGCTTGATGTAGGCGGCGCGGCTCTTGGCCAGCTCGATATTGCTGAATTGGCTGAAACCCTTGGGCAGCGAAGATTCATACTTGGCTATGTTGTGGTTGATCCGCTGGCGGTGCTCCCTGTTGAAAGCCTTCGCCTCGGCAGCCTCTTTAAATTCGACTTTTGGCTCAGCCACGTCCCTCTATTTTTTCTATGCGGCCCTGGTGTCTTCCGCCTTCAAACTCCGCCTCAAGAAAAGCCTGCAATGCCTCCTCGGCTGCTGATTCATCTATAAATCGGGCGGGCAGGCAGAGCACATTGGCATTGTTGTGCTGCCTGGCCAGGCTGGCTACATCTGCATTCCACGCCAAGGCAGCCCTCACCCCGCTGTGCTTGTTAGCAGTGATGCACACCCCGATTCCGCTGCCGCATATCAGCAGGCCGAGGTCTGCCGAGCCTTCAGTTACGGCGTCAGCAACGGCATGGGCATAATCAGGATAATCGGTGCTTTCAGGGGAATAAGTGCCCTTGTCATCCACCGGATATCCCCGGCTGCTGAGCCACTCCTGCATTTTTTCCTTCAGCCCGAAGCCTGCATGGTCACTGCCGATTGCTATTCTTTTTCCCATCGCCCCTTATTCATTGCCACCAACAAGGGCACCTGCTTTGCGGTTCTCGAAATCTTTCAGGGCCTTGTCCACTTCCTCAGCTGTGGCACGCAGCCTTGCCTGGCACCACTCTATCAGCGCGCAGGCGCGGCGGACTTTTTCGCCCAGCACGTCAATGTCGGCATCCTCGCCTTCCATGGCAGCCACCAGCTCATCCAGCTCTCGGCGGGCCTGCTGATAACTCAGCGGAATTTCATTTTCATTCAATGCACTTTCCATCTCACTTTGCTTCGGCCTGCGCTTCAGTTGCCGGCCCAAAGTTAATCCGCAACCGCATTTTTTTTCTCTCTATGCTCCCTTTGCCAAATCTTTTAAAAACCAACTTCCAATGTCGCCAGCAGCCTCGGCAGCAATGGGTAATCAGTCGCTTCATCAAACCAATCCGTCAGCCGATACTGTGCACCTACCGAGACCTTATTGTACCCCAGCCTGCCCATCACACCATAGTGCAGCCTTTCGATGTCATTCAGCCCACTGTATTTGATTTCGCGTTTGCCCAGCGAGGTTTCTTTTTTGGCGATGTATTGGCTCAATATATTATATCCGCCCCAGCCCCCTAAATCCATAAACACGCCGAGGTTGTCGCCGCGCTTGGGGTCGAAATTGACGCGCAGAAATGCACCGCCCTGCAAATTCCCGAACCCGATTCTTTCTCGCCGATTGCTTACTGCACCTGCATCGGGATAAAAAACACTATCGGGCCACAGGTACTGCGTATCCTGATTAATCCTGTAGCCATTGTATTGATAACTGATTTCAGCACCCAGGGCAAGCAGCCCCGTCAGTTTCAGTTTATACCGGATGCCAAAGGCCACTGCACTGCCGCCCAGCGGACGCAGTTTCACATCGCCTTCAGGCTGGTCTATTGATAGCCCGCCCATCACAAAATTCTGAACATAGAATCTTCTGTTGGGGCCGGTGTTGTCTTCTGCTTCAATGGTGTCTCGGCCCAGGTCAACGCTCATCAGTTCCGTTTGGGCGATGGCAGGAAGGCCGAGCAGCAGAAAAATTGCCGCCAATGCGCGGCCTATGATGGATGATCTCATCGTTTGAGGTTTTCAGATTTTTTTAGGTGTTGATTTTTCTTTGGAACAGTGCTGATTATCGTAGGTCAGGGACAATAGCCCTATTGGTCCTCCAGTTTAAACTCCCGATAATAACTGTTGAAAAAAACGCGGAGCCGCTTGCCATCGCCCAGCTCAGATGCCGAAATGCTCAGCACTTCAGGCTGATAGGGCTTCACCACTGCATATCGCATCGGCCTGCCCTGGGCATCGTCTATCGAGTAATATAGGTAAACGGTGCTGTCCTCCCAAATGTAGTTTAAAAAGTGCCCGCCGAAAAAAAACGTCTCTTCATCTTCAGTATTCACCGCCACAGGCTCATCCTGCATGGGTTTGCCAATGGATATGCTGATGGATTTTGTGCGCGCGGTGTCATCATTTTTCCCCTGTACCTCAATGCTGTCCTGCAGGTGAAAGCCTGGCCCGTCAATGTCTATTGCCAGGGTGTCCATCATTTCCTCTTCTTCCATCATGTGGCCGAAATCTTCATGCTCTGTAAAAAAGCTCGAGTCCAGCACCACTTTCACAAAAAATTCATCTGCGGTGATTTTGTATGGCGGCAGCAGGCTCACTCCTCCGCCTCCGTGCATTGGCCCCTCCTCACGCAGAAAATAGCTCATCTGCGGAATCCCGAACCCGTGGGCATAATCAAAATAAGGATACAGGCTGGCCGATTTTTGGATTTCATCAAACACCCGCATGTTGCTCCAATCCGGGTGCATCTGCATCACGCAGGCAGCAAATCCGCTCACCAGGGGAGTGGAAAAACTGGTTCCGCTGCTCACTTCATATCCCTCTGGTGCTGCCAGAAACATTCGCCCGGGCGCTGAAACATTGGGCTTCATTGTCTTGTCGGCCGCTGGCCCATAACTGCTGAAGTCTATGTGATAATTGTTGTCAGGGTCGGTGCCGCCGATTGTCAGGGCGCTGTCGGCATCACCTGGCGTGCACACAAATCGCCAGCTGCCGCTGCCCTCATTGCCTGCCGCCGTTATCACCAGTATTCCTTTTCGGGCCGCCATGTTGGCCGCCCGCGATACAATGCTGGTTTGGCCGTCCATGTCCCTGTAAAAATATCTTTTGCTTGTGTAACCCAGGCTGCTGCTGATGATGCTATACTGCACAGAAACATGCAGCTTAGCTAAAT
>CBDTVD010000121.1:0-6080 GCA_965363965.1 uncultured bacterium | reverse complement strand
GCACTCTCACCTCAGTTCCTCAAAGTATTCTCTTACTTTTTCCTTGTAGTAAGGGGTAAGACTGGGGGGCAGGGTTTGCAGAAGTTCGGTTTCCTTGCGCTTCTGCTCCAGATATTTCTGATAGGCAGGGGGCGGGGCGGCAGGCTTGTCCTTGGCTTCCTCGGCTTTGCGCTGTTCCTGCTCATCCTGTTCCTTCAGGGCTTTTTCGCTTTCCAGCATTCGGGTCATTATTTCCTGCTGGCGCTTGATGGTTTCAGGGGTGATGCGCTTGTTTACAATGTCCTCTTCATTTTTGTCCATCAGTTCCTGGATTTTCTGCATGTCGCCAGGTTTCTTGCCGTCCTTGGTGAGTTCCTGCTGCAATTGCTGCATCTGCTGGCGGATCATCTGCTGGCGGGCGACCATCTGGGCGAGTTCTTTGCTCATTCCCTGGCCTGGCATTTTGCCCTGCTTTAGCTGCTCGAGCTGTTTGCCGAGCTGTTCCTGCAAGTTTTTCATTCCATTCATTTGGTCACCTGGCTTGGGCTTGCCTTTGCCTTTTTTGTTGCCCTTGCCTGGCTTTTGGTTCTTGCTCTGCTTCATCTGCTCCTGCATGTTTTCCATAATTTCACTCAGCATCACTGCCAGGTTGTTCATGTTGGTCATGCTGTATTGCCCTGTGGTGCGAGCCCCTGGGGTATTGCGGGCACCCAGATTCTCGATGGTGCGCTCAATATTGGCATTCATGTCGCCGACTTCCTTGTTGACGAAGGTGCTGATTTCAGGCACCCGCTTGCTGAGGGCCAGCAGGCTATCCTCTATCATCCGGGCATCATCTTTCAGCTGCCGCTGCCGCTGCCCGATTTCAACGTACTTGGGGTTATAGCTGGGGGTTTGCTTCAGTTCATCCATCAGCTGCTCCTGCGCCATGCTTACATAAATCAGGTTATCCATAATCTGGCGAAGGCTCTGATAATCTTCCTCGGCTTTTTCCTGGGCCTCGGCCTCCATCTGCTCGCCCATTTTTTTGCTGAGTTCCTTCATCTTCTCGGCGGCTTTTTTCTGCTGCTCCTTCGCTTTGTTTTTGTTGTTTTTCTGCAGATTTTCCTTGCTGCCCTTCATCTCCTCACCAATCTCTTTCTGGTCTTCTTTGCTCTCACCGAGGTCTCGCTTCTCTTCGAGTTCTTCGTTCTTCTTATCGAGTTCCTCGAGGTCTTTTTTCAGATCTTCGAACTTTTCATTGAGTTTTTCCTGCTCTTTGGCCAGTTCCTCGGCTGATTTCTGTTTGCTGTCGGCCTGCTCGCTGAGTTTTTCCTGCTCTTCGGCCAGTTTGTCCAGCTTGTCCATCGCCTGCTCCATCAGCTGGTCCATTTCCAGCTGTTTATACATTTCTTGCATCCGGTCGAGTTCTTTCTGCACCTCTTTGTCGCCGAATTTCATGTCCTGCAACTGCTTCTGAATTTCGTCCTTCATGCCCTTTTCCAGCAGTTTCTGCATTTCCTGCAGCATCTTTTTGGTGTCATCATCCATTATCTGGTTCAGCATTTCCTGCAATTGCTGGTGGCGCTTCATCAGTTCTTCATCAATGGGCTTGAATTCGGTTTGCTGCTGCAGGTTTTCCTTCATCTGCTTCTGCAGGTCCTGCACTTCCTTCTGCATCTGCTCATGCTTTTTCAGCAGGTCATCGAGCATTTTTTTATCCTGCCAATCGAGGGATTTTTTCTCGGCGAGTTTTATCCGTGCCGCATCGAGTTCTTTTTGGAGTTTCTCGGCCTTTTTCATCACCGATTGCAGGTTATCCTTGAGTGACTGACTGTTTTTGCTGGTGGTGCTCTCGATTTCCTTTAAACTTGGTGCCTGATAAACAAATCGCTGGCTGCGGGCCGATTTTGCGCCGTGTACGCCATCGTTGTCCCATACCTGAAAGTAGTACTCGATTTCATCGCCGGGCTGGATGCCGAGCAGGGCAAAATCGAATTGGTGGAAGAATGTCTGGATGGTGCGGCCCCTGTCTATGTTCAGCGGAATGGCCTGTGGTTTGAGGCTGCGCCCCGCCGAATCACTCCGCAGAAACTGATAGTTAAAACTCAGCCGGGTGAAGCCGTGGTCATCGCCGACCTGGCCGGTGAAGTAGGTGAGTTTGTTCAGGGCGCTGTCTTTGGCTTCCTCTACGCTGATGGTGGGGTAGGCATCGGGCAGTGCGTTGATGAAGTATTGGGCTGAATCGCCCTGGGGCAGGTATTTGTTGCCTGTGCGCAGCGTCCAGGCGGCATCCTCCATTATCCGGGCCGAGTATGTGAATAGCGATTCGCCCCGGCGCTCAACGGCGAGTGGTTTTCCGCCGGCAGTGAGCTGCAGCTGGTCAGCATTCTCGGTATTGAACTGCCATTGAATCCGAGTGCCGACAGGCACGCTGAGGTCGCCCACATTCTCGAGCGTTTCATTTTTGCGGCCGAGGTAAGCGGGGTAATCGAGTTTCAAGGTGTATCCGAGGAGTGCAGGCCGAGCGTGGACATTGATGTTCCACTGCTGGCTGGCATATCCGCTGGCGGTGAATTGCAGTGCGACGTTGCGCTGCAGGTTGCGCAGGGTGTGGGTCCATTTGCCCCGCCCATCGCGCTGCATTTTGTATGGGTTGCCATCCACCACGGCATATACCTCAGCAGGCATTTCATCGCCAGTGATTTCGAGCTCGATGGGGAAGTCTTCCTGGCGGAGGGCATCAAGCGACTTGTTGCGCAGGCTGAATCGGAATGGTGCCTCATCAATGGTTTCGCGGTTGTGCAGCACCAGCCGCTGGGTGCTTTCCAGCAGCATGCCGGGGCTGGCCGCCAAAATCACCACCAGAATCAGCAGGGGGATGGCCGCATAGCGCAGATATCGCCTGTTGCTGCCGAAATCAACGGCTTTGGTAAAGGGGATTGGGCGCAGTTCGGCGGTTTTTTGCTCTATGCTGTGCTCAATCAGGGCACGGGTCAGGCCGCCCTGGCCGTCGGCCTGTGCGCGCAGCTGCAGGGTATTGAGGAGTTTATCCTGAACCTCAGGAAAATGGGTGCCCAGCAATTCGGCAGCCTCAGCATCATTAAGGGTGCGCCCGAGTCCGTAGAGGTGGCCCAGGGGGATGGCGATATAGCGCACCAGCAAATAAGCCAATGCCGCAATCAGCCCATAGAACAGGGCAGTGCGCAGGCCAGTGCTGAACCTGCCCCAGTACTCGCTGAGGGCGACAGCCAGAAACACCATCAGCCCCAGTGCCAGAAAAAACAGCCCCCCCCGCAGCATCTGGTTCAGGTAATACTTCCGCTTATAAGCCCTCAGCTTGTGCAGCAGAAAATTGTAATTGCTCAGGGTGTTCGGCTCCATCAATCCACTATAGGCTACACCTTAGCGAATTTCGGGCCGATGGGGGGGAAGGGGGGAATGTGAATGATATAAAAAAAATCTTCCCATTCATATTATGCGACATGGGGAAAGACGGGCTCAGAAATGACAAAAGTCGCCATTCAAAAAATTGATTGAAGATTCATCCTTTCATTATAGCTTTCCAAACGCCTTTTATACTTGCCACAAAGGTCATGCATATGCCTCTGCTCAGCAAATTCAATTGCTGCTTGATAAGAGTATAAATGCTCTGATGACTCTGTAACTTCATCGAAGTATTCACATGCTGTCTTAAGATCATTATCAACATAGACAGCATACTCTGCTTGCATGGTCTTATTTAACAGCCCAGCTTGCTTTGTGACACTGTTCTCCATTGAACACATTATGTGGTTCCACTACAACGATTATATATTTATTATGGCTAATTTTCGGTCTATTTATTTTAAACTGCTGGCATTAAGTTGTTTTTATCGCATCCCATCATTGAACTTGCCGCCATCATCGTTGCTAAAATTGGTGGTGGGGTTTCTCTGTGGGGCTTTGGTTGAGCTGCCATAGCTTCTGCTTAGGTAGTATTTACCGCTACTGCTGTACCATTTAATGGTTCCCCAACTCTGCGGGCGTCATGGTTATGAAGACCGAACTTTATCATGGTAATTGCAAAGATACTCCCTATGGATCCAATGTAGCCAACAACTTTTATTCCCTGTAAGTGATTCCCCCCCCTTCTGCACCATTTTTGCCAATCAATCGCTATGCCTGCGCTAAAAACTTTTACAATACATCCAGCCAATGCCGAGCAGCAGTCTGCCCTGATGGCATTTGTCAAAGCACTGAAAATGAATTTTGAGGTGAAGGCCGCACCAGAATATCATCCTGATTTTGTTGCAAAAATTCAACAGGGGCTCAGGGATGTTGAAAATGGAAATGTAACTGTGGTGCCTGGTGAAAATGTCAAAGACTATCTTAAGTCAATTTGAGCTACAATTTGATTTTGACTCCTCAAGCTCGCTTAGAGTATAAGGAGTATAAAGATAGCGGCAACAAGGCCATCCAATCTAAAATCGACAGGCTAATTGCTTCTATGCTCATCGACCCCTTCAAAGGCACGGGGAAACCAGAGCCCCTTAAGCATGATTATAAAGGTTTCTGGTCGAGACGGATCAACGTCAAGCATCGACTGATTTACACGGTTACAGGGCTCAACATCACATTTTCTCCATGAAAGGGCATTATGAAAAGTAACTTACTTGTTAACCCAAATTAATTCGACCTTTCCCCTTAACCCCCCAAACTCACCGCAGCCGTTTGCGCCGATTGCGCTCGTAATCCTCAAAAATGTACTCGCCGAGGTTTTGGGTGCCGGTGTAGAAGGCTTTTCCTCCGTTGACCTCTGTAAATTCCTGTACGAATTTCTGCAGATAGGGGTCGGTGGCCACCATAAAGGTGGTTATTTTCAGTTTTAAACGGGCGCACTGGGCGGCCAGGTTAAGCGTTTTGTTGACAATTTTACGGTCGAGCCCGAAGCTGTTCTGGTAATAGCGGGCCCCTTCTTTCAGGCAGGTAGGTTTGCCGTCGGTGATCATAAAGATCTGCTTGTTGCTATTTTTCTTTCGGCGGAGTATATCCATGGCCAGCTCGAGGCCGGCGACCGTGTTGGTGTGATAAGGGCCGACCTGCAGATAGGGCAAGTCCTTGATGGTTATCGGCCAGGCATCATTGCCGAAAGCGATGATATCGAGTGTGTCCTTGGGGTACCGCTGGGTAATCAGCTCGCTGAGGGCCATGGCTACCTTCTTGGCCGGCGTGATGCGGTCCTCGCCGTATAATATCATGCTGTGGCTGACATCAATCATCAGCACAGTTGAGGTTTGGGTTTTGAACTCCGTTTCCTGCACTTCCAGGTCGGTTTCTGTCAGCCTGAAATCACCGAGGCCGTGGTTGATCTGGGCATTTCGGATGCTGTCGGTCATCATGATTTGGTCATTGCGGTCGCCGAACTGGTATGGCCTCAGGTCGCTGGTGGGCTCTTCGCCATTTCCGCTGTAGGTGGTGCGATGCCCCCCTGGGGCCGACTTGCGCAATTTGCCGAAAATCTCCTCCAGCGATTGCTGGCGGATGCCCTGCTCGGTTTTGGCTGTGGGGATCATTGTCCCCGCCCCCTCGCCATCGTCTTTAATGTAGCCCTGTTTTTTCAGGTCCTCGATAAAGTCGCCCATGCCGTAGGTGTCGTCTGTCAGGCCGTGGGTTTTGTCCACCTCGTTCATCCACTCCAGGGCCTCGCGCACGTCGCCGCTGGTGTAGTTGAGCAGCTGCATAAAGATGTTGAGGAGCTGCTTGAACTTGTCGCCGTCCCCTTCCGGCGGCGTGTACTGGCTGAATCGGTATCCGAGCATTGGCCTATTGATTCCATAAACGCAGGCCGAGATGAAAAGGTGCAGCAAAAGCAGCGACCCTGGCCCTGCGCCTCGCCTGACTCTGGCTTGCAAAAAGCAGCGTTTTTTTTGCGCGGTGGTTTTTGGGGTGGCCGATGGCTGATTGGCTTTTAAAGCTGGGGCGGCAGTTTAACCCTGGCCGGCTGACGGTGCTGGGCATATGGAAAAAATAAATTTACACAAAAGCACCAATTGGCCAGTTGTAACCTACCTTTGACTTTCTGAACAGCAAAACTCGCCATGAAAACACGCCTGCCTATCCTTTTATTGCTGCTGCCATTG
>CBDTVD010000120.1:0-6095 GCA_965363965.1 uncultured bacterium | reverse complement strand
TCGGCACCCCTCTCTGAAGATCAGAGAGGGGCCGGGGGAGAGTTGTGAAAATGGAATACGTTGAGGAAGGAGCAGGGGCATCTTTCCTATAGATGAGTTGAGAATGGGGCCCCCTACTTTACGAAGTTGAGGCCGCGCGTTTCAGGGTCTGCCTGGAGGGCTTCGACAGAGCGGACGTTTAGGCCGATGCGTATGACCGATTTGGCGCGAGAACTGAAAATGCCAACGCCGCCGGTGATGTTGGTGTAATCAGGCACTTTTTGCACCACCCCAATGCCTGCCTGGTTGGCATTGATATAATTATAAATCTCCTCGCCGCCGGCATCCCAAATGATGTCCATGTAAGCGATTTTGTGCTCTTTCTGGCTATTGACTTCCAACTGGTCGGCAATGATATTGAAGAAATTGGAGCCAGGGACATTCTGCTTCATGTCGGTATTGCCGCGGAGGTCGTCAGTTAACCGGAAGGTGATGATTGGCCAGCGAACCGTGAGGGTGTCCCAGGGGTTTCCGCTGCCTTTGGTGCGCTCGAGGACTTTGATCATAATGGTCATGTCATAGAAGCGGGCATTGACGCCTGTTTTCCATGCGAATGGGGTATTCTGCTCCCTGAGGAAGGCGATTGCACTGCTGCCAGGCGTAGGATAAACAGGTTTTAAGGGGCCGACCACCGTTGAGTAACCGAAAGCGACATGTTTGGTCTGCGGATTATACATGTAAATCTGATACCGCAGGGAAGGGTCGATTCTGTAAGGATTTTTGGTGAAATAGAGGTATTGGCTGGGTGAGCTGAATACACCGCCAGGCTTGTCAAAACTCTGCTGACGGGTGAGGACAGCTTCATCGGCGATGTCGTTTCCGCGATACCCAATCAGTCGAACGTCGATGGAATCGAGGTAATAGAGGCTGTCCTCGACTTTTGCCAGACCATAAGCATCGGCGTTTTCATTGAGGAAAGCGCGATTGATTTTCACCACCTGCGGCTCTGTGGAGTCTCCGCCGGCGTGGAGGCTGTCGGTGTAGCCCAGCAGGCCATAAATAATGGGGATTTCCTGCCAATCCTCATTGACATTGAACGTGTTTTTGCAGCCTGAGAGAAGGAGGCAAAGCGCGGCGATGACAGGGAGCAGACGCATAAAAGGGCAAAGTTAAAAAAGAGTGCCTGGGCAGGCGCTGACAATAAAGGTTAAACCTCGCCTATCTGCTCAGCGCAGGCGGGCGCGGTTTCGCCAGGGGCTTTCAACTGATTCAGCGGAGTGCGATTGCGCAGGGGCGGCGGTTTGGGGCGCATCATCCAGGTGAAACATCAGTGCGGCCAGAGCTGCATGGAGTTCCTTTGGGCTTGGCTGGCCCTGGAGCAATTCGGGCGTAAAATACTCACTGACAAAATGGGTGCTGAAGCTTCCGTCGCGGAAAGCTGGATGATTTAGCACAAACTCGCCGAAGGGCAGGGTGGTGCTTACGCCTTCCACCTGAAAATCGCGGATGGCGAGCCTGAGCCGCTCGATGGCCGTTTCCCGGTCAGGGCCGTGGCTAACGAGTTTTGCCAGCATCGGGTCATAATAAACGGGCACTTCCATCCCTTCCTGATAACCGCTGTCGACCCGAATGCCAGGGCCTTCTGCAGGCCGCCATGTGGTGAGGGTGCCAGTATCGGGCAGAAAACCTGTCGAGGGGTCTTCGGCATACACCCTGAGTTCAACTGAATGGCCGCTGAGCTGCACCTGATCTTGCGTGAGGGGGAGTTTTTGCCCCCTGGCAACCTGCACCTGGAGCTCGACCAAATCGAGGCCAGTAATCATCTCGGTAACGGGATGCTCTACCTGCAGGCGGGTATTCATTTCCAGGAAGTAAAAGTCTCGGTTTTCATCCATCAGAAACTCGACAGTGCCTGCGCCGGAGTATTGGCATGCCTGCGCAATGCGGACAGCACTCTGGCCCATTGCCTTTCTGATTTCTGGGGACACGGCCATGCTGGGAGCTTCCTCGACCACTTTCTGATGCCGGCGCTGCACACTGCACTCGCGCTCCCATAAATAGAGCACATTGCCGTGGTTATCGGCCATGATCTGGATTTCGATGTGCTTGGGGCTGGCAATGTATTTCTCGATGAAAACTGCTCCATCGCCAAAGGCACTTTTGGCCTCGCTGCTGGCGCGTTCGATCCCTTCCTGTAGGTCTTCGGCTTTCTCGACGATTCGCATTCCTTTTCCTCCGCCGCCTGCAGCGGCCTTGATGAGCAGGGGGTAGCCAATTGCGCTGCCCAGGCTTACCGCCTCAGCGATATCGGCGACCGCAGCTTCGGTTCCTGGCAGCAGGGGTACCTCATAAGCGCGGGCGGCGGCCTTGGCTGCCAGTTTGTTGCCCATCATTTCAATGGCACGCTGACTGGGGCCGATGAAGGTGAGCCCAGCTGACTGCACTGCACCGCTGAAAACGGCATTCTCACTCAGGAAGCCATAGCCTGGGTGAATGCCCTGGGCACCAGTAGCATTGGCTGCCGCGATGATTTTATCAATCGCCAAGTAACTATCCTTGCTGGGGGCGGGGCCGATGCAAACGCTTTCATCGGCGAAAGCGACGTGTGGCGCAGCGCGGTCAGCCTCACTGTAAACAGCGACAGTTTTGATGCCCATGCGGCGCAGTGTGCGCATGATGCGGAGGGCAATCTCGCCCCGATTGGCAACAAGAACCTTATCCAAGATGAGACTTGGCTGGGTCGCTGAGCATGGGTAAATCGAGCCAGCGATGCTCTTCAGGGCTGACAGCGCCAAAGCCCAGGAAGCCGCCTGTAGCCTCGGCTACACCCCTGGCAAAGGTGACCAGACTATCATACAGCTCACTTGCATCGGGCTTTGAAAGGGTCTGCAGAATGGGGTTGAGTTCCTGCAGTTTTTGGACGATGCACTGCACCCTGTCGGTTCGGGTACTGATGTCCAACCCAATGCGGTTGAAATTTTCATCCCAGGCATTGTCCACGTGCATGTAATACTCGCTGAGGTTTTTTCCGCTGCGGAGGCTGCGAATTTTGGCCAGGGCCTCGGCCCATTTGGTCTCGCCATCATCTATTTTGCCGTCGCTGCCTGCGATGAGATAAGTGATATAAACAGGGGCGGCATAAAGGGAGGCCAATTGCCGGCTGGATAATTTATTGATGCCTAACATAAAGTGGAATAATGCACACCGAAACCCGAAGGTTTATCGGGGTGCGAAGATATACTGCCCCAAACCGCACTGGCATCACCTGGGGAATCAGTCCCCAGCTATGGGCCGGCGGTGCTGACGATACCGATAAATCAGCAGTGCTGTCATGGGCACAGTGATGAATAACTCGGCTGGATTAAAGCGCAGCAATACGCTGAGCCAAAGAAAAAGGACGGCGGCAAGCAGAAGGAACAGCCATTTGCTGCTTGCCACCCTACTGGGTTCTGGGTCTTTCATTTTGATGAAGAACTGGTGAAAAAAAACCGCTTGAGCAGATTATCGGGCCGCTAAAGCAGGGCCAAGATACGGATTAATTTTCATCCATGGAAATAAATTTTTTGATGCCGAGCAAAATCTGATCGGATGCACCGCGATTGCCCAGGAGGTAATCGAGATTTCTTTGCCCCTGAATTTTGGAATCGCTGACTTTTTTCAAAGCGATTTGAAAGGAGGGGTAATCATTGAATTGGGCTGCGCCGCCTGCCGCCTGCATTGCAGCAGCCTCAGGGAATTTCTGCCAATAGGGGCCGAAAAGAATAGGCAGGCCGAAAGCAGCGGGCTCGAGTGTGTTGTGGATTCCATGGCCAAAGCCGCCGCCGATGATGGCCAGGCGGCCGTACTGATAGAGCTGGCTGAGCCACCCCACTTTATCGAGGATGAGAACGGGTTTGGAATTATCGATTCCCTGGCTGTGGATGGATGCAAGGCTGCCCCATGTTTCGGCCAGGCGGGCTACACTTGGTGGGCTGACGATGTGGGGGGCAAGAATCAGTTTGCCCGTGATTAAGCCAGCTTTATATGCCTGGGCAATCAATTCATTTTCCGCGGCATAAATGCTGCCGCCGATGACGGCCTTTTGCCCCTGAAGGAAGTACTCTATTTCAGCGATTGGCTGAGCATTCTGGGCGATGTGGAGTACCCTGTCTATTCTGGGATCACCGGCAGGCTCGGCATTTGGGATTCCGTTTACTCGGAGAAGTTCTGCAGCCGCTGCGGATTGGGTATAGATTTTTGAAACATGCCGAAGAGCCGCCCTCCATGGCCCGCCATAGGGCTTGAAGATCAGATGACCAGGGCGAGGTTCCATTGCTATATAAACAGTCGGGATTCTGGCGATGCGGAGGGCGCGGAGGTGAAAGAGCCAAAACTCATACTTGACGAAGATTGCCAGCCGAGGGTTTACCATTTGAATGAATCGCCTGGCATTCTGGGGCGTATCCAGGGGCAGGTAGGCCACTGCGTCAGCGCCTGGCCAATTCTGCCGAGGGAGATATCCGCTTGGCGAGAAAAACGTAACAAGTATGGGAACATCAGGGTGCTGCAGCCTCATACCCTCAAGAATGGGGCGGCCCTGCTCAAACTCGCCCAGGGAGGCACAGTGCATCCAGACTGGCCGGTGCAGGCCATCGAGTTTTGCAGCGAGGGCTTGCCAGTAATCGGCGCGGCCTGCTATCCACTCCCTGGATTTGGCACTGCGTAGTGCAGCCAGGCTGAGGCCGAAGCGAAATGCCCGAATGCCGAGCGAATAAAGCGGAAGCGGGGCCACAATCAGGCCCCTCAGTAAAAGTAGGTGGGGCCTTTGCTCTGCTTATAAAATGGCAGGTGCCAGGTGGCTTTTATGCCAAAGGAAGCGTCGAGGCGGCTATGGGTGTCGGCGGTGTTGGTGTCATAATCCCAGCTGCGAAGGCTGCGAGTGAAGCCCTGCATCGCCTCGAGGCCAATGCTGAAGTTGACGGCTTTGTGCGGGCTGAGGTATCGAAAAGTTACGCCCTCGGCCAATAATGGCCCGTGTGTCAGGCGGTCATAGCCTTTTACCAGTTCGCCGGCCAGCTGGGGCGGCGCATCGCCCGTGTAATAGTAGTGGATTCTGTGCCTGAGATAACCAAAGCCAGCATCAAAACTGAATCCGCTGCTGCTGCTGTTCTTCAAAGGAAGAATCAGGTAACCGACCTTAAAGATCGGCATGATGCCGCGCATGTAATGGGTGAGCGGCTGATAGAGGCCCTGGCCATTGATGAGAAATCCATTGGAGGCCGCTACGCTATCGAGGATACCTTTTTGGTTGATGATGTTGCCGAAGAGATAATTGAACTCGATTGCAGCGGAGAGCCTGTTGGTGAAAAAAGCGGAGACCCCTGCACCGAGGGTATTGTGGGTGCCAAAACGGGCCTTGAGGTCAGCCACGGGCTGGCGAAGGCTGTATCCGACACTGATGGTGAATACACTGCCGCTATCGGGGTTGCGCTGCGCATTCTGCCCAAAAGCCTGCGCTGGCAGCATTGCGCAGAGCACCCAGCAGATTGCCAGAAGTGCAAGCCTGCAGCGGCGCTGGCTGCAACGCTCACCATCCATCGCGAACTGAAGAGAGGGTGTTATTGGCCCTTGTATAAAATGTTGTTGGTGTGGGCGTAGATTTTGAGGAGTTCTTCCTTGCTTTTCTCGCTGAAAACGATGAGGTTATCGCTGATGCGTACCATCCGTTTGCCCTCGACGCGGAGGGTGTTCTGGAGGGTCGGGCGGGGACCTTTTCGGAGCCGCTCGAGGAAGCGCTCGTTTTCAGCTTCGCTTTTCTTCCGGCTGCGCTGGTTGGCCTTGACAATCATTTCGCCCGTTTCAGCACGTACGGCTTTCTTTTCAGGGGGCGCTGCGGATTTCTCTTCTTCTTTCTGCGCTGGAGTTTCATCTGCAGCCTCGGCTGAGATTTCGGCAGCTTCTTCCTGAGCTTCGGTAACTTGCTGGTCGGCAACTGGTTCAGCGGCGGGCTGTGGAGCAAGCTCTTCAGCCGAAGGTTCTTCCGCCTCAGCCGCGGATTTTGAGCGCTTGGCTGGCTTAGACTCAGCTTCTTCCATTGTCTCCGGCTCGGCAGTTTTTGCTTTTGATTTTTTGGCAGG
>CBDTVD010000119.1:0-6102 GCA_965363965.1 uncultured bacterium | reverse complement strand
CTTTACATAACCTGATGGAATTGCGATGCAGCAGCCTGCTGGTTGAAGGAGGAGGAGCCACCCTGCAAACATTCATAGATGCTGGTATGTGGGATGAAGCACGAGTTATTACCGCGAAAATGAATTTGAAAAGGGGTGTGCCAGCCCCAAGACTAAAGGGAGAATTGATTGACGAATTCTCACTGGGCAGCGATGCAGTTGCAATATTTCGCCCTTAAGCCAGTTCCCCCGCGTAGCACTCCATCACCTCTTTTAAAATTTCAAGGATGACAGCTGGGTTATCCTCGCGCACCAGTTTCTCCCGGAAAGGCTTGAAATTGGGCAGCCCTTTGAAATAGGAGGAATAATGCCTGCGCATTTCCAAAACGCCGAGCTTTTCGCCTTTCCATCGGATGCCTTCGTTAAAATGCAGCAGGCACATTGTCATTCTGTCTTCTATTTCAGGCGGCGGCAGTAATTGGCCAGTTGCCATAAAATGCTTGATTTCGCTGAATATCCAGGGGTATCCGATGGCGGCCCTGCCCAGCATGATTCCATCAACGCCATACCTGTGGCGATATTCAACAGCCTTTTGGGGTGAATCAATATCGCCATTCCCAAAAATTGGAATGCGGATGCGGGGGTTGTTCTTTATTTCGGCAATCAATGTCCAGTCTGCATTGCCTTTATACATCTGCACCCGCGTCCTGCCGTGGATGGTCAGGGCTTGGATGCCAATATCCTGCAGCCGCTCAGCAACCTCAGTAACATTTTTAGTTGCATCATCCCATCCAAGGCGAGTTTTAACGGTAACCGGAAGGTGCGGCACGGCTTCGACTATGGCTTTGGTCATGTTCACCATTTTCGGCAAGTCCTTTAAAATGCCTGCCCCCGCACCTTTGCATGCTACGTTTTTCACGGGGCAGCCATAGTTGATGTCCACCAGGTCGGGCCCGGCATCACCGGCGATTTCCGCAGCCTCCCGCATGCTCTCGATTTCACTGCCGAAAATCTGAATGCCAATTGGACGCTCTGCTTCAAAAATGTCGAGCTTTTTCCGGCTTTTTGCAGCATGCCTGATGAGGCCCTCGCTGCTGATAAACTCAGTGTACATCAGGTCGGCGCCGCCACGTTTGCACACTGCCCTGAATGGCGGGTCGCTGACATCCTCCATTGGGGCCAGCAGCAAGGGAAACTCCCCGAGGTTGATTTCGCCGATTTTTACCATCTCTATTTTGTCCGCTTAGCTTTGCCCTGTTTTCGGCATGTCTCGGATTTTTTATCCGGATGCCAATGCTTGGCCACAAGGCCCCAGCATCAATTGGGCAAGCCGCTGCCCGCTTACATCCAGCCAATGCAAAAAGTTCGCCCATTGCACAATCAACTGCCCAGGCAGAACAGAGTAATGGGGATGCTTGCCATAATTGCGGGGTTTGCAGGCGGACTGATTGCTGGCACCCTCGCTGGTCTTTTGATAATTTATGCCCTGATAGCACTGGGGGCTGATGTGCCCCTGCAGCCCAGCCTCTCTGACCCGGAACTGGGCGATTTGGTTTCATTCTACATTCTGCAGTTGTGCAGTGCACTGGGGGGATTTCTGCTGCCAGGGCTGGTGCTGCCGAGGTACATCCATGGCATCCGCTCACTTGAGTTTCTGCGGCTGAAAACGGGTTTCAGGCCCCAGACGCTGCTGTGGGCAGTGCTGCTGTATGCCAGCCTGAACCCGCTGATGGAATGGCTGCAGCAAATCAACAATCAATTTCATCTGCCAGAGGGTATGCAGCAGGTTGAGGATGCACTGAAATCAAAAACTGCGGATTATGCGCGGATTATCAATGCGCTAATGGGCGGCGGAGGCTATGGCCGCCTGCTTATTAACCTGATGGTGGTGGCGGGGGCAGCTGCCCTGGCAGAGGAAGTTTTCTTCCGCGGTCTGCTTCAGCGCACCCTTTATATTTACACCGCTCGCCTGCATGCCAGTGTGATATTAACCGCCATTCTTTTTAGTGCAGTGCATCTGGATATCTATGGCTTTTTGCCGCGCATGGCAATCGGGATGGTTTTAGGGTATGTCTATGCTTTCAGCGGCAGCCTTTGGCTCCCGATCACACTTCATTTCCTCAACAATGCATCTGCTGTGGCGGGAGTATTTCTGGCAAAGAAAAACGGCTGGGATTTCAGCCTTGACGCGCCAACGCAATACCCAATAGGGGTGGTGATTGCAGGCACTGCTTTGGCTTTTATGCTGGCATTGGCCTTTCGCAGGTCTGTCAGGCCGCAGAAAACTGAATCGCAGCCTGCAGTAAGGGATACGCGGGGGTGGATTAGTGTGCACTCGGCTAAAGACTCCATTGATGCCAGCCTTATTGCGGCGTTATTAATGGACAAAGGAATTGAAGCCGTGGTGATGGATAAACGGGTGCCGCTTTATGGCTTTGGTGATGTAGAAATCTGGGTGGCAGAAACTGACAGTGAGCGAGCAGCTGCCATTATCAATTCGCCTGCCTGATGCTTCAGCGTACCATCAGCGGAATTGCATTTGCGGTGATTGCGGGCGGCCTGGCACTCTGGCCCGGCTGGGGGCCCCTGATAATATCCTTAGTGGTTAGCGTTTGGGGGATGCATGAGTTTATTGTTCTGCTCAAAAAACGCGATGTTTTTATTTCTACGCCAATCGGGCTGGCACTTTCAGCTTCCATTGTATTGAGTTTTGTGCAGCCCTGGTGGCCGACGATGGCCATTGTTCCTCTTATAATGTCGGTGGGGTTACTGGGAATTTTTTGGGGGGCGGACATCAAGTCTGTCGGGGCATGCGTGGCTGGCCTGGTGTGGATTGCTTTGCCCTGCGGGCTATATGCCCAAGTAACCAGTACTGGTAATTGGGCCCTCGCACTGGGTATTTTAGTTTTGATTTGGGCCAATGACACCTTTGCTTACCTCGGCGGCAGGACTTTTGGCAAGCACCTGCTGATGCCAAAATTCAGCCCCAAAAAAACAATAGAAGGATATGTGAGCGGGGTGATAGCCACTGGCTTGCTGGGCTGGTTTTTGGGCGACTGGCTGTTTGGCGGCAATCACATCCTCAGCCTGATGATTGGCCTTGCCATCGCATTTGCGGCCACACCTGGTGATTTGATAGAGTCAGCTTTAAAGCGATGGGCAGGCGTAAAGGACAGTGGGAATGTGCTGCCAGGCCATGGCGGCATTTTGGATAGATTCGATGCCTTTTTGTTCTGCCAGCCATTTGTGGCAGCCGTGCTGGCATTGCACTTAAACTGATGAGCCAATGGCCCCATTGGGGAAAAACCAGCTTGACCAACTTTTGCACATTTTGAAAAAGCAGTTTGAACTTGAGGGGAAATAATCGCACCTTTGTGGTAAGCACTTTTTCTTTTAGCTTGCATGTCACGATTTATCGGCCTCTCGGCCTACTATGATGATTTACTGGATGACGCCGATGGATATGCACCGTCCATCCAGGAGATTACTGCCGAAAAAATCAGGCGAATCAGAACAGCAAATCCAGCCAGGCCCACCATGGCCCAGCGATTTCCGAACTCAGCCAAGGCAGATTTTCCGGCCCATGTTACCCTTTGGGTGATGGGCGATGAACGCAGAAAGGCGAATTAAACCATTGAGCATCTGCTTCACGGGCCGATGATCAAAAGACAATTCACATTTCTTAAAAAACTCCCCAGCCTGCGGCAAAGCTACTTTTGCAGCAAGTGCCTGCCGGCGGATAGCACCCGCATCAGGCCCAAATCAATAGCCGCAATGCGCTACCTCTGGATAATACTTATGACTGCTGTTTCAATGGGTGCTGCTGCCCAGCAGCCAATCGGCAAAGTGGCCGACAAAGGCAAATTTTCGCTGAAAAAAATCGAAAACATGCCGGCTAACTTTTTCCTCACCCAGCTGCAAAATGGCCTCGAAGTGCTTGTGGTGGAAGACCCTGCCGTACCCCTGGCAACCATTGAATTGGTTGTGAAAAACGGGGCATTTGTGCAGACAGATGACCTCAACGGCCTTGCCCACCTATATGAGCACATGTTTTTTAAAGCCAACCGCGATTATCCCAGCCAAGAGCAATACCTTGAGCGGGTAAACGAGCTGGGCATTGTGTTTAACGGCACCACCAGCAATGAAAGGGTGAATTATTTCATCACCCTGAGCAGCAAAAAGCTCGAGGAAGGCCTGCAGTTCATGAATTCAGCTTCCAGATTTCCGCTTTTTATTGAGGAGGAAATGAAAAAAGAAAACGTGGTGGTGGCTGGTGAATTTCAGCGCGCTGAATCTAACCCAGTTTTTTATCTGCTGAAAGATGGAGATGAAAGGCTTTGGGGAGACTTGATGCCCCGCAAAAATGCAATAGGGAGCTATGAGGTTATCTTGAGTGCAACCCCTGAAATCATGAAGGACATTAAGAATCGCTATTACCATCCTGACAACAGCATGCTTGTGGTGGCAGGCGATGTAAGGCATGATGACGTGTTTAACGATGTAAACCGAATTTACGGCGACTGGGCCAGAAGCACAAGCAACGTTTTTGAGAAGTATCCCATCCCTGATTTTAAGCCGCTTTCTCAATCCAGCAGCTACATTACTGTCAGTGATATTGCGCAAGTTCCCATTTATCTGCGGAGCTGGCATGGCCCAGACACACGGAATGATCGCGCGGCAACCTATGCCGCCGATGTGATGAGTTTTATACTCAGCCAGCGGAGCAGCAAACTGCAGCAGGCCCTGGTTGAATCAGGATTGGCGTATCAAGTCTCTGTAGGGTATTCTACCCAAAAGTATGTCGGGCCCATCCAAGTGTTCATGGTGCCAAATCCAGCCCAAACTGAAAAAGCGCTCCAGGTTCTCCAGGAACAATTGGATATGATGGATGACCCAAACTATTTTACTGATGAACAGCTGACAACAGCCAAGGAAATGCTGGAGATACAGGATATCTATGGCAAAGAAAAAACCAGCGATTATGTACACACGGTAACCTATTGGTGGAGCACGGCTGACCTGGGCTACTTTACCACCTACATCCCCAAACTGAAAGCTGTAACCAGGGCCGACATTCAGCGATACGTCCAAACCTACATCAAAGGCAAGCCAAGTGTGCAAGGCATACTGGTTTCACCCAACCTCCGCCAAATGATGCAGCTCGACAGTTATTACATGTCAACTGCCGACATCAGCACCTATAACATTCCTGTGAATGATGATAAACAGAGGCTGCTTGACCCTGCTGCAGCCATCACACTGCGCACCATTGCATACATGGCACGGCTTGAAGGAAAACCTGTAATTGCCACTTATACCACTCGCAAAACCAAAGAAGCCGAAAGCGTGCAGCGGCAATTTGAGCAATTGCTGAAAACAGAAAACATCAAGCCCAGCGAAGTGCAATTCAGGACGGTGGTGGATAAAAACAGCACCTTGAGTTTCGACCGCGTACGCTTCGCTTTCCTCAGCCCTGCAACCAAATAAGGCCATGCAAATTCAAACCATTAAAATTGCCGCCCTTGGTCTTAGCCTGCTTTTCAGCATTGGTGTTTCTGCGCAAGGGGTTGATTCAATCCGCAAAAGCAGGCCAATGCCTCATATGGGAGGGAATCCGATGCCTGGCGACCTGATGCGCAATCATCCGCCATTGCGAGTGCCAACTTTGCCCGACCAAATGAATAACTCAAATCTGCCGCGGCCTATGGTTGCCGATGAAAAGCCAAAACCCGTTTCCACTCTGCCAGATTTGACAGTGAAAGAGTTCCAGGAAAGCGGCGTACATGTCATCCTCAAGCCGGCAGTCAATGATGTGATTGCAGTGAAGGTATTTTTTACAGGCGGGGTAGAAAATTACACCCTCCAGAATCAAGGGATCGAAACGCTGCTCTTAAACACTGTACTGGATGGCGGCAGCAAGAAATTCCCTAAGGAGGAATATCACAGCAAACTCGAGCGGCATGGCATCGGGCTTTCCGGCGATGCCGGTTACGATTTCAGCACCATCACCCTGAGAACTGTTGATAAAAATTGGGACATGGCGTGGGACCTGATGCAGAGCGTGCTGACACAGCCATCGTGGGATGCCCAAAGCCTGGCACTTGCTCAAAATCAAATTGTCAG
>CBDTVD010000118.1:0-6104 GCA_965363965.1 uncultured bacterium | reverse complement strand
CTGAGTTGAACAAATCCTTTCCTTCAGGAACAGCATTTCTGCTCGGTCCGCCTACAATTGCAGCAAATCCATCAGTGCACTGCTCAGCTATGCGCAGCAGGCTTTCATCCACGCTTTCGATGAACTCGCTGAATTCAAGAAAATCCCTTGGGGGGTAGCCGCAAATGCTGAGTTCGGGAAATACAATCAGGTCTGCACCCACCCGTTTTGCGGTTAGAATTGCATCCAGATGTTTGCGTGTATTGGCCTCGAAATCCCCTACATGAAAGCTCAATTGAGCCAGCGCGATCTTCATCGGCGCTAATATACCTTCACTTTAAACGGTTAGAATAGCACCCCTAAACTGAGCCCGATGTACTGGTGTTTCAGTAGCACATCCCGCACATCCTCATCCTCAGTCCATTGGTCAATAAATCCCTTATTGTAGCTGATGCGGCCCACCAGTGAAGTAGTACCACCCAGGTTATACTCTGCCCCGAGCCCAAGCAGCAGGTAAAGATTATAAGGACGAATGCGCTCCCTTATTTTCACTTTATCAATGGAAAAGTTTCCGCTGTCTATGTCCGCCCTTGTGCGAACGTTGATGGCAGGTGTAAATCCAAATTGGCCGAAATACTTCATGTAGCCGACCTCATTTGTCCGCATTTTGAGCGTTAGAGGCACCTCTACATAGTCCATTTTCAGTTTGTACTCGGCTGTTTGAAAGCCGCTGGAAATGGGATAGGTTTGCTTGAGGTTGCCACTGATGGTGTTATACCTCACCTCGAATCCAAGCCCGACATTTTCCTGAAAGAAATAATCGAGCATGGCGCCATAGCTGAATCCGATTTTTGCATCACCGCCAGATACTTGCGTTTGCTGGGGCTGATCAGCTTCTACAGTAAACCAGTTAATGCTGGGCTCGATTTTCAGGCCTGCCTGAAAAGTGCCGCCGCCCTGGGCGATGGCACCAACGTTGCATCCCAGCGAAATCATCAGGATTGGTATCAGTTTTTTCATGTCTTACAGAGGGGTTAATGCCGGAAAATTTTCAAGCCTTTTGCTCAGCAAGAATACGCAGGCGGCCTGCAGATTGTTTGCTTTCGGCCTGCTTTGCAATGCTTGGGCATGCAAAACACCACCCAGGTCAGAGACCGAAATAAAACCTTCGTCCGAGCCGAAAAACTTAAAGATTGAACGCACCGAGAAAGCACTCTTTGCCCTGAGTCCAGCTGAGTGGCCAGAAGGCTTCAAGAGTGTTCAGTCAGCAAACCCTGATGTATATGAGGCCCTGTTCAGAGTGATGCGCATTGGCAGAATGGATTCTTTGCAGGCGATAAGCATTTTTGGGCAGCAGTATGTTTTTGGCAGGCAGGTGAAAGAACTCGCCGGCGAAATGATCAAAAGGTTTGATGATGCACGAATGGATTCCATTGAGGCTGCACTTCTGCCTGCATTTCAGCGCTTTCATGCCCTTTATCCCACGGCACAAATTCCGGGCTTGTTCACCTTCAATTCTTCTTTTGGCTATAAGACAATCATTACCCCTGCGGGCCGAATCGGGATAGGGCTTGACCTTTTTATGGGAAGAGACTACCGATATTACAAAAGCCCTGACCTCCAGTTTAATGAATATGACATCAGGCGATTTGAAGCCAGCTACATTGAACCAGAAGTTTTGACCGCCCTTTTTGAAACGGTTGAACCCCGTGAAAATGATAACAAAGATTTGCTTGCTGATATGATTGAAGCCGGCCAAACTTTATACTTTTTGGACATTGTTTCCCCTGACCTTGAGGACAGTCTGAAGATCGGTTATTCGAAGATGCAGCTGAAATGGGCGAGGGAAAATGAGACAGAAATATGGACCCATTTAACCGAGAATGAAATGATCTACAGCACTGAGGAACTGAAACGCAGCCGATATTTTATTGACGGGCCGTTTACTGTATCCGAAGGAGTTCCGAGGGAATCGCCGCCCAGGATAGGGCAGTTTATCGGATGGATGATGGTGAAAAAATTCGCCGAAGAAAATCCAGATATTTCTTTATCTGAAATTCTGCACATGAAAGATTCCAGGGCATTCCTCAGCAAATCCCGATACAGGGGTAAAAGCTAACGCCTGGCCTGGAAAAACGCCTGCATCAGCCCTGCACAATCATCAGGCAGAACACCCGATGAAAGTTGAGTTTTGGGATGCAGAAGGTTCGGAGTAAAAAGGCTGAACCCTCGCTTAATTTCATTTGCCCCGAAAACCACCCGAGCAATCTGCGCCCAATTCATTGCGGCGGCACACATTGGGCAGGGCTCGATTGTTACATAAAGTGTAGCTTCAGGCAGGTATTTGCTGCCCAGATGGCTGCAAGCCGAGGTCAAGGCAAGCATTTCGGCATGGGCGGTAGGGTCTTGCAGCAACTCAGTAGAGTTTCGGCCTGTGCCTATGATTTTCCCGCCGCTGACCACAATTGCCCCAATCGGCACCTCACCTTCATCAAAAGCCTGCTTCGCCTGCGCAAGCGCTTTGCGCATGAATAGTTGGTCATTTTCTGCGTCAGGTTCTGCAACCCTGAAAACCATGGCCCCTCTGAAAAAATCAGGGAAGTTTAAATTCCACCACCCCATCACCATCGTCATCAATGGCGCGGCCAAATTGTGCCCTCAGCGTGTCTATACCTGTATTCAACTTGATCTGAAAGGTATCCCATTCTTCGGCTGCCTTGTCATTGGCAAGTTCACTGCGGCGCTTCAATTTGTCCATCTCTGTGCGCATCTGATCCTTGGTAAATTTCCAATTGGCGAGGGCTGACTCGCTTGCATTTTCCATCTCTTTATCCTTGCGGCTGATTTCTTTTTCCAGTGCAAGGATTTTTTTGTTGAAGCGGGTGCGCCATACTTCCCTGACACCGTTATAATTATCAGTGGTGATGATTGTGTCGCTCGTTACAATCGCCCCAACTTCGGTGCCTTCTCCATCGCCTTTGCACCCAGAAAGGCTGAAATAAAAAATGAATGCAAGCGGAAATAAGTATTTCATACTGAAAACATTACTGATTCAAAGCCTTACTTGGCCCCAAACTTTTGAACATAGGTTTTGCCGCTGACATCAAATTGAAGCCATAGTTCATCATTGCTCAACCGAATGATGTCGTAGAGTGAGGGCTGATTCTCAATCACAAATTCAATATCCTGCTTATTGTCTTTGAAGTTCCAAGTGCCATTTTGGGATTCCCTGATTGGTACACCGAAAAGTGCCCCTTCAGTAGTTTTCCGCACGCCATTGTCATCCTTAATGTCATATTCAAAATAAGTCCCGCTGAGGTCTTGCTGTCTGCCGTCGGCGATATACTCCTCCAGTACCCACGTATTTATGATTCGGCTTTCTCTGCTTCTGAAGCTGATGGCAGGGTCATCTGGGCCCTTTTGGCAGGCAGAATAAGCGATGCTGGTAACAGCCAGCAGCAATAGCATGTATCGAGTCATTTTATTTTGTTGAAATTGGTGGCGATTGCCCTTCACTACAAAGCTAAAAGTTTTACAATGAACCGACATCACTGATGCCCTAAACAAACAAGTGCCCGCAAAGCCAGCCTAATCGATAGGCAGCCTTGCAGGCACTTGATGGGTCCCGTTTTTTAATTGGTCAGGCTCGGCGAATGACGCCCAGCAGA
The DNA here is from genome assembly GCA_965363965.1 of uncultured bacterium. Lineage (GTDB taxonomy): Bacteria > Bacteroidota > Bacteroidia > CAILMK01 > CAILMK01 > CBDTVD01. The sequence continues at coordinate 2,457 of CBDTVD010000118.1, read as the reverse complement.
ATTGCAATAACTGCAATAACCAGGAGCAGCCAAACCAGGTTTCCAATGTCATACACTCCGCCGAGGCCAAGGGCCCACAAAATGATGAGGATGACGGCGACGATGTAAAGAATGTTTCGCATAGTTAGTTGGTTTTAAAAAGTGATTGTTGTTCCATTGTGTAACCGCACTGGTCGAGGATGGTTCAGTGCCAGTGTTATCTGTTTTAATCTTCTCTCAATCTGGGCCTGCGTTTGCCCATGGAAGTTACCTTTTTTGTGAGTATATAGGCCCCTGCGCCCTCAGCCAGGGCCAGCAGAACATTTCTGATTGCATTGCCTTTGCCATTGTCGCTGGCGCTCACCACTTCTTCACCTTTTTGCCGCCCAATTTTATCAGCAATGTAATTGATAGGGTCATTCAAAATCGGGCTGTGCCGAATTACAGCAGGGACCATGCTGGCCGCGACTTTATTGAGCAGGTTAGCCGAGAGATATTCAGATTTAATCTTGTCAAATGATTGATTAATTACCTCCTTGTCAGCTGCAAGGATGGCCGTCAGGCGTTGAGTTTCGATCTCCAGCTCTTCAATCGAGGTTACTTTCTTGGCTTTTGTCATCTTGGGAATATTTGCCCAGCAGGGCCTTAATGATTCGATTTGTAATCAGCTTGTCTTTCAAAACAAACAACAGGATTATCATCAGCAAATAGAACCCTGCAACGGCGAAAAGTCCCCACATTACAGAGCCCAGCCATTGGCCGACCAACACTGCCATCCCTCCGCTGAGGAATGCGAGAAAAAATAATCCAAAAACAGCAATTGCCAGATAGGCCCCAGTTGCCCCAACAATTTTTGCGATGTTACCCAGAATCTTTAACCGGATAATTTCGACCTTGGTCTCGGTGTAATCGCCTATGGATTTAGCCAGCTGCTCAAAAGGGGCGGCATTCCATAGGGGTTCCTTGGGTTCAGACATGATTTACTGATAGTGAGTAAAATAAAAAAAGGGCGAAGCCTCGTTCAGCCCTCGCCCTTTTTGCGACCATTAAAGATCAGTTTTTTGTTTGAATCTGATTCGCGAGATTAAAGCGAAGAATCTGCTGTAGCTGAGCGAGTAGAGTCAAGCTGAGCGTCAAATTCATCGTCAATGGATCCGTAGAAATCATCTTCCACGCTGTTGCCGCGCATTTTTTTGATCATGTTAATTCCGCTTTGGATTTGATCGCCAATGTCATCGCTCAGCCTGCGGCTGACACGGCGCACGGCCCTGCGCATTTCATCGCCGGTTTGGGGGGCAAGCAAAAGGGCAGTGATGGCACCTGCAGCTGCACCGCCAATCAGCGCCAGCCACAATTTGTTGTTGTTGTCGTTTCTCATCTTGTTATTTTGGTTTTATGATTGTGTCCTTTGGTGGCTTTCAGTTTTCTAAACTCTGGGCATCACCAGATTGTTTGCCAGCGCTGAAAAAAATAATCTGATTCCAAATTACCCTATAAGCAGCGCTCAGCGGGTTTTTGGTGAGGATTTTGAGTTGTTTATTTTGGTGCTGCCCATCTCTATCCAGATTACCAAAATTTTCAAAGCCGGTTTTGTAGGACTAATTCTGCTTCTATTGGCAGGGAGAGGGAGTGCACAGATAGGATTAGGACAGTGGCAAACCCACCTCAGCATGCGCAATGGTTTATCAGTTGCCGAGGTTGGCACCAACATATGGTGCGCCACCAATGCAGGCATCTATAGCCTTGATTACCAAACCAATGAATCTAAAATTTGGGACAAATCAAGCGGGCTGAGCAATGTTTTTGCCAATAGCCTGGCAGTTGACTCCGCCAAAGGCACTTTGTTCATCGGCTATTCCAATCGCCCTGATGTAGATGTCAGATATGCAAATGGCGAGGTTTTTACCCTAAGGGACATCACCAGGAAAAACCTGCCTGCCAGCAAAATCAATAGAATACGTGTGTATGGCGGGCGAGCCTACATTCTTGGAACATTTGGCGTTGTTGTGCTTGACCCTGACAAAAAAGAGGTTACAGAAAGCTGGGTAGACTTTGTCAACTCTGAACTCGATCAAGTATTCGACCTCGCATTTTATGGGGATTCCGTGTACGTAGCCACTTCCAATGGCCTCAAATCAGGCCACATACATGCAAACCTGCAAGATGGGTCAGCCTGGCGATATTCATCAGCGCTGCCAAGCAGGCATCTGCTGACTTTTGGTAATAAAGTATATGCTTCCAGTGGCAATGCACTTCGAATTTTTGATGCAGTCGGCTGGACAGAGGCAATCACATTCGGTTCCAGCATCACCAGCATCGAGCGGAAAAATAATCAATTGATTATAGGCACTGAAAAAGCCATTTACTGGGGCCCTGATCTCTTGCAATTAGACAGCTTTTCATCTACACAGCAAAGCCAAGTCATCATGGATAGCCACGGAAACCTGTGGGCAGCCAAGGATATTTATGGCATGGTAC